>JAHFBR010000012.1 GCA_023249955.1 bacterium | reverse complement strand
GATCCATTGCACAAGGTTACAATTGTACCTCGTGGACGGGCCTTGGGCGTTTCATGGTCATTGCCAGAGCGTGATAAGTATTCGCAAAATAAAGAAGAGCTCTTGGGACGCATCACCATCTGCTTTGGCGGACTGATTGCTGAAAATATGTTCTTCAATACCCAAACCACCGGTTGTTCCAACGACATTGAAAAAGCAACCAAAATTGCTCGCACCATGGTCTGCCGCTACGGCATGTCGGACTTGGGGCCTATTGATTTTAACTTCGCGCAAGAGCATCCATACCTGGGCCGCGACATCCAGAATACCCGCGAATTCTCTGAAGCCACCTCTCAACGTATTGACCAGGAGGTCAATAATATCGTTCAGAAGTGCCACAAAAATGGTATCCGGCTTATTGAAGAGAACCGCTCAAAACTTGAGCTTTTGGCCAAAACCCTGGCTGAAAAAGAGACTTTGCAGGCTAGCGAAGTGTATGCATTATTGGGTATGCCACCTCGTGAAAGCAGTAGTTTTCACGCAGAGTAAAGAAAGATTTTCAGCCTGCATTTAGCGTTTAAAGATTTAATTGGCAAAATCTTTAAAAAAACTACTTTTTTGTTAAACTGATATTCACGACATGTTATTCGAATTGTGAAAGGATCTTGGACATGGCAAATATTTGTGTCGTTTGCGATAAGCGCCCGCAAGTTGCAAACCTGGTAAGTAACGCAAACAATCGTACAAAACGCTGGGTGTATCCTAACGTTCATGTGATTCGCTTTAAGTTAAAAGGTCAACGACCTGTAACTCGTGGCGCTGTTTGCACCAAATGTGTTAAAGCTGGCAAAATTGAAAAAGTTGTTTAATAAGGACTCCTTAGATGGCTAATCTGAAATCTGCAAAAAAAAGAGCTCGTCAAAACGTTAAACGTCACAGCTGCAACCAAGCACGCCGCTCTGAAATCAAAACAGTGACCAAAAAATTTATGGCTGCTTTGGAAGCTAATGATCTTGGTCTCGCTCAAGAACTGATGGTTTCAGCAGAATCAAAAATTGCACGCGCCAAAGGCAAAGGCATTGTAAAACCCAACACGGCCTCCCGTAAAATTAGCACCTTGGCAAGAAGGCTCGCCGCCAAACAAAAATAAGCTTGATCGCATCAAAGAGCTACGACAGGGTGAAGGGTCGTAAGAAATCTTAAAAAGGATGAGGATGTGGTATGATGAAGTCAAGTGAACTCTTAATCGTCGTTGATTCGGTAGAAGAGGCTGTTAAGATTTATACCGAAAAACTGGCATTTGATATTGTGAACTTGGAACTCAGCAAGGATAACACCAACACGCTCATTGCGGCGCATTTAAAAAAGGGCAAAGTTTTTGTCTCTTTTCGGGTGCCGCATGTTGAAGAGCTTGCTGAATTCAGCTTCATCAAGCGGTGCACCAGCCGCTGCGTAGGGCTTTCAGTCGAAATGAAAAAGGGGTTGGACAAGTACTTTACACGCTGCCAAAAAAAGGGCTTTAAAGTTTTGTCCGAACCAAAAGATTCAAATGGCGTACGCAGCTTTGCCATCCGTGACCCGTACGGCGTCAAGCTTGTTTTCTTGCAACCCCTTAATAGCAAACACCCACACGTACCATCCGATTTTGCAGGCCTAGCCGTTGCGCCACAGGGTCGCAAAGAGGCAGAAGTTGTTAACGAGATGGTTGACCACTTGCGCAGCTTTGGGGTTCTCCGTCGAGCCGCAAAAAAATATGCCAAGCTCTATCTCAAGCAACGTGCTGGCAAAGCTAAATAAAAAACATAATCTTTTTGGAATACCATGACTCACGATGCTGTATTGGTGCGAATCAATAACATAACCAAGGTCTATCACAGCTCCGATAAGCTTGTTCGTGCTCTTGATGGTGTTTCGATCGACATTTATAAGGGCGAGATTCTCGCCCTCTTGGGTGTTAATGGTGCCGGCAAGACAACGCTTTCATCCATTCTTGCCACACTCCACCCCCCAACATCGGGCGATATTTTTTTTAAGGGCGTTTCAATTTTTGATAACATCAGCCAGTACCGTGCAACACTCGGCTACTGCCCACAACGACCAAATCTTGATTATGAACTTTCAGTCAAAGACAACCTGCTGTTTGCCGGTCGTTTTTTCTTGATCTCAAACCATGTTTTGGAACAACGCGTTATAGATCTGATGCATCAGTTTGATCTGACCAAATACGCCCAATCAAACGTCAAAGAGCTGTCGGGCGGCTACAAGCAACGCCTGTTGATTGCACGCTCGCTCATTCACAAACCTGAATTGGTTGTGCTGGATGAACCAACCATTGCACTCGATCCCAATGTTAGACGCCAGCTGTGGGACGTAATCAAACAGCTCAAGACACAAGGCATCACCGTCATTTTAACCACACACTATTTGGAAGAGGCCGAGATCCTATCCGATCGTGTTTGCATTCTTGATGCCGGCAAGATTTTGCTGGTGGATAAAGCAGAAAATCTGAAACTGCAGTTCAATAAACCAAATCTTGAAGAGGTGTTTTTGCATCTCACACAAGAAGAAGCACAATAAGTAAAAAGAGGCGCCGATTGGCGCCTCTTTCTTTATCAATTCCTGTTCTTAATCTTGTGACCTCTGCATACCTTTTTTAGCAATGCCTCTTTTCATAGCCGCTTTTGCAGCCTTTTTTATCATACGCTTAGTCTTGAGACCCGCATAAAGATTTGATCTCATGTATATTTCTACAATCGCCATCATACGTTGCTGCTTGATCCTGCCCATCACACCAGCACCGCCAAGAACTTCAACAAGCTTTTGTCGCTTTTCTTGACCCAACAATGATGCCAAATAATCAAACAAGAGCTCAAAATCAAGCTCTTTGTTTTCTCTTTCAAACCATACGTCCCAAGACTTTTGTTCAGGCACAGCCATAAAGCGCGTCATAAACGTCTTAAGATTATCGCCTTGTTTAACAACAAGCTTTGAATACTGTTGAATAGCACGTTTCAGCCCATCAGCCTCTTCTGAAGTATACGATTCCCATTGTGCTGGATTATCGATTGTTTTATTTCTAATCGTGTCTTTAAGCTTGCGGTAATATCCCCATGGAATATACAACGGCTTTTGAGGATGTGCATCACCGCCAACTTCAATTCTTCCACGATGATCTTGGACAACCTGACCATCTTTACGTGTTTCAACCACAGAGCCCGGAATTGCAAGAGCCGACATCAAACCCTGTACTTCAGCATCGCTCAGCCATTTTTTCAAAATCGATTTGGCACCCTTTTCGTGCATAAGAAGTTTGAGCTCTTGGATAACTGATTTTGATTTATCATATGTCGCTTTAAGATCTTTAACAATTGCTTGGAGTTGAGTTTGTTCCACATCTGATAATGGAGGCTTCACGACAATCTTAGGCAAGGCGCTCAGTGCCATTATCAAGCCAGGGGCTGCACGCTGCGTGAACACAATGGAATCGTATTCATCTAAATTTGCGCTCAGGCGGCCAAGCTCGTCAGCTTCTAGTCTTGTCAGCTGTTGTTTTTTGCTGAGCTCGGTAATGCGTGCCAACCGTGTTGCATCTCCACGCGTAAGAGGGCGGCTATCGGTTCCAAAATCTTTGAATGGCGCAAGCATTCTTGCTTCATTGATGCTCAACGGATCAATAACTTCAGTCGCAACATCTGCCGCAACATTATAGGCCTTGCTGCCACTCGTCACACTCGCACCACCATCTTTTGTCGTCGCATCATACGCGGTAGCTGCTTCTGGTTTTGCTTGAATCGCACGCGCAGGCCTTACCGTCTCTTCTCGGCTGTCCCAGCACAGCACTCCTTCACGATCTTTAGCCATAAAAAAAATATCGCCTTCAGGGTTGGCCCAAGGTACGTACGCTTCATCAATGACGCCCGTATAAATTGGTATGCGCTTGCCAAAATCCACCGAAGCTGCAAGTTGTTTGGTTTGTGGATCTCTGTCGCACCACACGTTGTATTTGACCAAGTTGCCACCTTCAACCGACAAAATTTCGCGATCCCAAGCAACCGTACCAGCTTTTGTTGGACTGCGTGGAACAAAGCTCAAAAACGATGGCTTCCAACTTTCATATTCAGCCGCTTCCACCAGCAATGCTGCAGGAAAAGCATATTTTTTAACCAGCTTATCGCCTTCAAAAAACGCAATATTAAAGTAATGTTTTTTTGGTGACAGCTTTGCAATCACATCCTGCTTAACACCAACAAGCTGCCCCTTGTATTCAGCTTCGCTCAGCCACACAACACAGTTGTAATCGTTTTCATGGCGCGAAGCATCAAAAAGAATAGACTTTGTTTTTCTTGCCTCATCAACAGCAGGTTGCGCTCCCGGTTTGGCACCTTGCCCGGTTGCACGTTTTTTTACAGGTTGTTCGCCAGCATGTTTCTCGAACATTGCTTTACGTTTTCTCATTTCTCCCTGCATGGGAACGGGCAATAATCCCACCAGCACAAACCCGAGGCCGGCTTTTTTCAGATCAATCATCATATCTACTCTCCTTCGTATAAAACGTGCACCTATTTTGTAGATGCGCTACCAGTAAACGCAAGACTCTTTTTGAGTGGCTCCTCCTCTTTTAACGTTACAAAGTAACTTTTGCAAAAACTTGTTTTAATTTTTTAAACGTAGTCACAATGTTTGCAGAAATAAGCTTTGTTTGCCCAATGGTTTCAAGAAAATTGGTATCGCCACGCCAACGAGGCAAAACGTGAATGTGCACGTGGGACGGCAGGCCGCCACCACCGGCACTACCCAAGTTAACGCCGACATTAAAGCCCTCGGCGGTCAGCGCCGGCTCCATCACTGCTGTGCACAGGCTCACCGCTTCCATCATCTCCGCACGTACCACTTTTGAAAGCTCATGCAGGTTGGCTTTGTGCTCCAATGGCAAAATCATGATGTGGCCCGCATTGTAGGGGTAATAATTCATCATCACCACGCAATGCTTAAAGCGCCTAACGATAAAGTATTCATCATCTTTTTTGGCTGCAATCTGTTTACAAAAAACACAATCTTTTTTGAGCGCAGAGCGCTTGCCCTTTTTTTTTGGCATTGCAGTAACATAATCATGCCGCCACGGTGCATAAAGTCTTTCCATCATCATTCCATCGTAAATGCTTGCTTAATTGCCTTCTCAAATACCGCCTCATCACGAGCACCAATCATCCGTCCAATCTCTTTGCCTTGCTTAACAAAAACAAAAGTGGGAACACTTTGCAACTGCTGCCCCTGAAGCTTGCGCGTGATAACATCGATATCAATGTCTTGGCTGGATGCATTAATTTTGACAAAGGTTACCCGATTTTTAAGTGCAGCTGCAAGATTCTGTACAATTGGCATCATTTTTTGGCATGGAATGCACCACGTTGTAAAAATATCAATCACTACCGGTTTTTTTGCCTCGAGCACCAAGCGTTGGAAGTCTTGCGCCGATTTTATCTCGTGCACCAGTCCATGATCTTGAGTTTCTGCTTCGTGCGCCGGAAGTGGACGCGAACTTTTGAGCATTGAAGATTCAAAGCCGCAATCTTTCAAAAACTTTATCGCCTGCAAAGCAGATTTACAACCGTCGCTTGCCGCCGTTACTGCTTGCACAAATTCATAATCTGCCACATCTCCGGCAGCATACACACCTTTGACCGAGGATTCTTGACGATTTTTGAGCACCACAAAACCACGCTCATCAAGTTGCAGATGGTTTTTGAAAAGCGCTGTGTTGGAACGCGAGCCGATGGCCAAGAAAAGGCCATCAAGCGCCATGCGATCGTCTGTATTGTTTTTATTATCGTGAATCACAATGTGCGTTACCGTTTTGCCATCACCGATCACTTCTTTTACTTCGGCGTTAAAAATAACCTCAACATTGCTGCGCGACAGCGCTTTGTCTTTTGATTTAAGATCTTTGGCCCTAAAAACATCTTTGCGCACCAGAATAATGACTTTACGTGCAATATCCGCAAGATAATCTGCTTCGGTAATGGCCGCATCGCCGCCGCCAACAATGGCCACCACTTTGTCCTTGTACAACGCACCTTCGCACACGGCACAGTTGCTGACGCCGCGGCCCCAATAACCGTTCGCTCCCGTCTCGCCCGGAATCCCCAATAAATTTGGTTCGGTACCCATGGCAACGATAACCGTCAGCGCTTTGAGTGTTCGCGTCTTTGCACCATCAGCACAATCAGCAACCTGAATGGCACGCGGCCACTGCTTCAAATCAACACCAATAACCATCTCTTGTTTGATGGGAACGCCACCTGCGGCAACTTGCTTACGCATGCTATCGACGATATCATGACCTGGGGCTTGCGCAACGCCCGGCCAGTTGCGCACTGAATGCGATTGGCTCAGCGCTCCACCAGGCTTGTGGCCCTCAATAACAACGCACGGAATATTTGCTTGCGAACAGTACAACGCTGCCGTCAGACCCGCAACACCGCCACCAAGAATGGCAACCGGCACCGTCTGCTCATCAAAAGAGACGTGTGCTGCAGAAAAATGAGTTTCGGAGCCAACGCACCCGGATAGTGCGTACAAAAAGATCATTAAAACACTGCTACGCAGACAATACATGATATTTTTCATAAGCATGGGCTGATCCTTGAAAGAGTATATTTTTTTACCACTCCATCTTTGGAGTATACTGCCGGATCAGCACAATGCAAAAATGAGAAATTTTATGCAATAAAAAAAGACGCCTGCCGCAAAAAGCATAAGCAGGCGTCTTTGGGTAACTTTAAACAGCAGCAACTGCCTCAACAGGCTTAGATGCCGACTCTGTTTTTGTAGAACCCTTTTCAAGGGCTGCAAGACGATTTTCTAGACCATCAAATTTCTTTTCCAGATCTTTGACTCGACCTTTTACATCATCAAGCTTATCTTCCATTTTGCTCATATCCTCAACATCACGCTTGATGTCCTTAAGCTGATTATTCAGTGTATTTAAATCATTGGAAACACGGCTTTCCAAACGATCAACAGCACGCAAGGCCTCATCCGATCCCCTACGATGACCACCACCATCACCCGAAGATTTTTGTGTCAGAGCAGAACCAACAACGGAGCCCGTCAAACCGCCAGCAAAACCACCGCCAAAATCACCACGTGCAAATGCTTTGTACGAAAGATAAGCAAAGCATATCGCAACCGACGCGCCCAAAATAATCATTTTTTTCATCGTCTCTCCCCAACTTTTTTAATTATTTTTTACGCAACACAAGCACTGCAAGACCTATGACGGCAAGTGTCAGCAGCGCAATTAAAAACATAAAAATCATGTTGGTTTGGCTGCTGCGCATTCTTTCTTGCTCTTGTCTGACCTGTTCAGCTTTGTCTTGTGCACGAACTGCCTCTTGCTCAGCACGAGCCGAACGACCAGATCCACGTGCCGTTGCTGAACCAATAACTGTCCCAACCGCAAGACCACCCGCAAGGCCGGCCACTGCGTCACCACCGCGTGCATCAAGTTGCGGACATGCTGCCGCCAGTACCAAAGCCAGTATAATTTGTTTTTTCATCTCTCATCCCCCAACTAAAACATTAACGATACTTTTTCACCATGATAAGCTGTGTTGATGCTTCACTTGCTAGCGTAATAAAATGTAGTTCTATTAGTCAATGAACACAAAAAGTCATCGATAAACATGAGGAGTGTAGGTGAAAAATAATCTTTTCAATCTCATTGATCTAGAAAAAAGGCGCCAAGCCTCAACAGTCAATCTGATTGCTTCAGAAAATTATGCCAGCAGCGCTGTTCTGGCAGCCACCGGGTCGGTCTTGACCAATAAATACGCTGAAGGCTATCCAGGCAGGCGTTATTACGGCGGCTGCGAAATTGTTGATCAGGTTGAAACTTATGCGATTGAAGCGGGCAAAAAACTTTTTAAGGCCGACCATGTCAACGTTCAGGCACATTCCGGCGCAAGCGCAAACTTTGCAGTCTATTTTAGTTTTTTAAAATTGGGTGATACCGTACTGGGCATGAGCCTGACGGCCGGCGGGCATCTGACACACGGTCACCACATTAATTTTTCAGGCAAATTTTATAATTTTATTCCCTACGGCGTTGATCAGGAGAGTGAGCGCATCAATTATGACCAGCTGGAGCAACTTGCCCAACAACACAAACCCAAAATGATTGTTGCGGGCGCTTCGGCCTACGCACGCTTGATGGACTACGAGCGATTGGCAAAGATTGCACAAAGCGTCAATGCGCTGCTGTTTGTTGATATGGCTCATATCGCCGGCCTGGTTGCCGCTGATATCATTCCCAGCCCCGTGCCGTGGGCAGATATCGTCAGCAGCACCACGCACAAAACACTGCGCGGCCCACGCGGCGGCATGATCATCACCAAACAGGCCCTTGGCGCCACGCTTGATAAATCGGTCATGCCGGGCTGCCAAGGTGGACCGTTAATGCACGTTATCGCCGCAAAAGCAGTCGCGTTTGATGAAGCACGACACCCATCATTTAAAACATACGCAAACAATGTGGTTACCAACGCCATCACCATGGCAAAAACCTTTAGCGATCTGGGTTATCGCCTGGTCACGGGCGGTACCGATACGCATCTTTTTTTGCTTGATCTGCGTGATACCAAAAATCATGGAACGTTAACGGGCAAAGACGTTGAAGAACTTTTGGGCAAATGCGGTATCATTGTCAATCGCAACACAGTGCCCTTTGATACGCAATCTCCACTGATTACCAGCGGCATCCGCATGGGCACACCGGCACTGACCACACGCGGCTTTGGTAAAAAAGAAGTGGAACAGGTTGCGGTGTGGATTGATGATATCATTCGACATCGCAATGACGACAATCAACTGGAAACTATAACCGATAATGTTAAAAAACTGTGCGAACAATTTCCAATCCCAACGGGGACTTTATAAACTCTTGCATACTGAAAGATGACCATGGTAGCTTTCTTTGAAGGTTACCAGGTCATTTTTTACGTAAAACACAGGGAGTTATAATGGATAATCGTGATTTTCCAAACATGGCGGTGATCAAGGGGCTTATTGCCACCAGCATCGGCTTTATGTTTATTTTCTTTGCCTACAGCATTCTGTTGCGCATGATCATGTTTTCATGCGGTGTGATGCTTGTTTATTATGGTCTGCAACAGCTTAACATCCCAGCGCTCAACCATATTATCAACACGTTCAAATCTTACATCAATCGGTTTTTATCGTAATCTTTTTATCGTAATAAAAGAAAAAAGGCGAGGGTTTTTGTGCCCTCGCCTTTTTTTATTCTTTACAACTACTTATGCAGTTGCATCAGCTATTTATTTGCGTTTGGTTTTTGAAGTTGTAGCTTTTCTGCTTTTTGTAATAGGCGCAGGAGCTTCTGAGCTTTCCTCTGCTGCGCCTTCTTCGTCACCAGCAGCGACATCGCCCTCTGCGTCGCCTTCAGCAGCAGCTTTCTTTGCAGCTTCGGCTTTGTCTGCAGCTTCTTTAGCAGCAGCTTCTTCAGCAACTTTCTTTTCAGCGGCTGCTTTATCGGCAGCGGCCTTATCAGCAGCAGCTTTATCGTCGGCTGGTTTTACCTCAGCCTTTTTACCAAATGCAAACACTTCTTTATACTCATACAACGACAACGCTACGTGAGCAACGGTTGCTGCAAACACAGCTTTGCCTTCCGTGGTGCTGCGATCCATGCTTAATGCCTTATCAAGCATACGTGAAAGCGAGCCAATCGATGCCATATGACGGCGAGTTTTTGCTTCTTTGCTATATGCAGCACAAAAAGCTGTGCCGCCTTCAAGCGCTGGAAGCACATAGGTCTTCAACACTGATGCAATATTTTCGAAGTTTGCGTTGTCAGCAGCGAATTGCTGAACGGTGCACGCAGCAGCACCACAACGTGTGGCATCGGTCATGTATGCATTGATATCTTTTGCCAACATAACAATGTCATGCGCAAGCCAAGCGGTCGTGTAATAAGTACCTTCGCTATCACTCAACCAATTAAGTGGATTAATCACTGGATTGTGATTCCATAGATGAGCCGCACCGTTTGCAACGCGCAAACCGTTGTGTGCAAGTTTTAGGTGCTTGGAACAAGTACCCTTTGATTCGGCAATACTCGATGCCATACCTAATGCAAGACGACCAACTGCCGTTGACATCTCAGTCAAACGCGCATAGTCGAAGCTCTTTTCAGCTACTGCTTTTGGAGCATCCTTCGCAGCATTAAGATTCAAGCTGACAAGTGAAAGAAGCGCCACAGCGCCCAATTTGGAGAATTCGAATTTGATCGTAGTACGATTCATAACAATACCTTCCTCTGGAAAAAACTACACCCTTACGTTTTGTCTTACAACGTTGTGTATATAGCACATTTTTTTCAAAGTCGAAAACAAAAAATGAAAAAAGATAAAAAAAGTCATTTTTGCTGGTTTTACCGCAATATTCTTTTCCGCGAGGATTTTTTGGTGAGCTATGGTATACTGGCACAACCGCTCAAATAGTGTAATTATACGCAGCCCAAAGGGATTTGTGACATGGAAATGGATAAACTTTATCAGCATTCTGAACACGAAAAAAAGGCTCAAGATTTGTGGGACCGAGAAAAAGTCTACTCGTTCGTTCCTGATACCAAAAAAAAGCCTTACAGCATCGACACACCACCGCCAACAGTGTCTGGCACGCTGCACATCGGGCACGTGTTTTCCTACACCCATGCCGACCTTGTTGCGCGCTATAAACGCATGCAACAGTACAATGTTTTTTATCCAATGGGCTTTGATGACAACGGTCTGCCAACAGAACGCTTTGTCGAAAAGAAAAATAGCACCAAAGCACACTTGATGAAGCGGTCAGAGTTTATTGATCTGTGTCTGCGCGAAACGCATGACGTAGAAAAACTGTTTGAAAATTTGTGGCGCAGCATTGGACTTTCAATCGACTGGACCAAGGTTTATTCAACTATTTCTGAGCCGGTTCGACGCGTCTCTCAATATTCATTCATTGATCTGTACAAAAAAGGCCTGGTGTATCGCCGCCAGGAGCCGTCACTGTATTGCACCACCTGCAGAACATCGGTGGCACAAGCAGAGCTTGATAGCGCAGAAGTGGCTTCAACATTTAACAATATTATTTTTACCACCGAAAGTGGCGACAAGTTGACCATTGCAACTACGCGGCCTGAGCTTTTGCCTGCATGCGTTGCCGTGTTTTATCATCCTGACGATTCGCGCTACAAACATTTGGACAGCATGTTTGCCATCACACCGGTCTTTGAAAAACCGGTCCGCATCATGGCAGACGATAAGGTTGACCCGGCAAAGGGAACCGGTTTGGTAATGTGCTGCACCTTTGGCGATCAGACCGATATTGCGTGGTACAAAACTTATAAATTACCTTTTGTTCAAGTTGTTGGCCTGGATGGTAAATGGACCGAAGCAAGCGGCCCGCTCGCCGGCCTGAATGTGCATGACGCGCGTAAGAAAGTGCTTGAACTGTTGACGCAAGCCGAAGCATTGGTTGAGCGAAAAAATATCACCCACAACGTCAGCACCCACGAACGCTGCAAGCAAGAGATCGAGTATCTGGTGCTGGAGCAGTGGTTTGTAAAAATACTTGAACACAAAGATGAGTTTATCAAACTGGCAGATCAAATTGCGTGGCATCCAGAATTTATGAAAGCCCGCTACAAAGATTGGGTACAAAATTTGAATTGGGACTGGTGTATTTCGCGTCAGCGCTTTTTTGGCATCCCATTCCCAGCTTGGCACTGCCAAGATTGTAATCACGTCATCCTGGCCGATCCTGCCCAACTCCCTGTTGATCCTCAAGAGCAAGCATATCCCGGTGGCGCATGTCCTCAGTGCAAAAGTACCAATTTAAAACCCGACACCGACGTGATGGACACCTGGAACACATCGGCGCTTACGCCACAAATCAATACGTCGTGGCCCGACGCCTCGCCGGATAAACTTTCGTTGCCCATGAGCATGCGCCCGCAAGCACACGATATCATTCGCACCTGGGCCTTTTACACCATTGTAAAAGCGCACTATCACAATCAAACCGTTCCGTGGACCGATATCATGATCTCTGGCCACGTTTTGGCTGGCAAAGAGAAGATTTCTAAATCAAAAGAAAACAGCAAGATGACCCCAGAAAGCCTGCTTGCACAGTTCCCTGCTGACGTCATTCGTTACTGGTCGGCCAATGGCCGCCTGGGCGCCGATACTGCATTCAGCGAAAACCAGCTCAAAATTGGTCAACGCTTGGTAACAAAATTGTGGAATGCGTTCAGGTTTATCAGCGAGCACTTGGAACAAGAGCCTGTGCAACTGAAGCCAACCGATGCCCTGCAACAATGGCTGCTGCACTCGTTCAGCACTACCTATAATCGCTATCAAAAAGAGTTTGATGCGTACGAGTATCAAGCAGCACTTGAAGCAGCCGAAAAATTCTTCTGGAACGATTTTTGTGACAACTATCTTGAACTGGTCAAAGATCAGCTGTTTAATCCGGATAAATACTCGCCGAATGCGGTTGATCAAACCAAAGCGACGTTGTACGAAGTTGGCTACGGACTGCTGCAACTCTTCGCTCCATTTTTGCCCCACATCACCGAAACGTTGTATCAAACGCTGTACAAAACACGCGAAAAATCCGTTTCGCTGCACATCACACATTTTGACAACACACGCTTTGCGCACAACTTTCAGCACAGCAATGACCTGATCAATACCGTGCTTTTGATTGTCGCTGCGGTCAGAAAACTGAAGAGCGAAAAACAGCTTTCACTCAAAACAGATCTGAAAGAGCTGTTAATTTATGGTGCCGATAGTGCGCTGCAAAAAGCGCTTACTTCGCAAAATGCGCTCATTGCTGGCGTTACCAAGGCCGCTGCCATAAACTATGCTCCAGATGAATTGGCACAGCATGAATTAAATGATGTCGACGGACTGTTTGTGGCAAAAGTAAAAATATGATTACCGTAAAAAGCAGCCAAAGAAAAATTCCCATCAACGTCGAACGTATCAAAAAAACAGCGGCAAAAATGCTTGCTGCGCTTGATTACGAAGACTTTGATTTAGGAATTTTGTTCACCACCAATAAAACCATTCACTGGTACAACAAGATGTATCGTGATAAAGATAAACCCACCGACATCTTGTCATTTCCATTTCATCCAAAACTTAAGCCGGGCAAGCGCATTGTGGCAAAGACCGACGATGATAAAAACTTGGGGGATTTAATTATCTCTCCGGAATACGTCATGAAGGATGCAGCCATTACCTGGAATCGAACATTCGACGAGCACCTGACCGCACTTTTGGCGCATGGGATTGCTCACCTACTTGGTTACGACCATGAAACTGATGCAGAATTTGCCGTCATGCGGCGGGTAGAAAATAAGCTGATCAAAGCGGTGCTGAAGTAGCGCCGACAAACTTCTCAACCTGCTGCGTTGTGCGCATAAACTCTTTTACCTGCTCAACATACATCTGCAAACGTTGAACGTCTTGTATCAAGTTATGATTCGCATCAAGCACCAACACTGGGATGTTGGCAAGATACGGCGCAACGCCGTCTTTTGTAATCAAAAACTTTTCATGCCAATCATTAATTTGTGCCATGTATTCAAGCGTTATACCCTCTTCCCCACGACGATTGCGTTTTTTCATACGCTCAAAACATGCTTCGGGATTTGCACGCAGATACACAAAACCACGCGGTGGCTTGCAACCCTGGTGAACCAAAAAATCAACCCAGCGCACATAAACCTCCCATTCCACCGGGCTCAAAAAGCCTTGTGCGTGGTCATTTTTTGCAAAACAGTAATGTCCTGAGTAAACAGAACGCTCTAAGATACGCTTGGGGTTGAGATCCACCTGTTCACGCGTGTGATCTTTAACGCGCGAAATCATGGCCAATGTTTCAATGGTATAGGCCCAGCGGTGGGGGTTTTGATAAAAATTGGCAAGCAGCGATTGTCCTTGAGCATCGGACGTCCAGTTATCCTTCGGCTCTTGAATGACCGAAATCTCGGGACAATGGTGATGCAGAAGCCTTAAAAAAGTTGACTTTCCAACGCCAATATTACCCTCAAGAATATACATCGCTTTACCCTATTGTTCAGATCGTTAACCTTTTGCACCACGCGGGGTTTTAGTATAAACTTTTAAAAATCAGATGTGAATGCACGGTGCAAATCAATACCATATCACCCAACTCAACTTTAAAAAGAGAATGGCATGGCAACAAAAGATAGCGGAAAAACACGTCAGGGAGAGCTGTTATACGGCGCCCACCCCATCATCGAAATGCTCAAAGCAAAGAGACGCAAGCTCATCTCAATCTACACCACCAAGCCGCTTCCCAAGTCCTGGGACCGTCTTGCTTCCTATCTGCCAAAGCATGTTGCCAACATTCAGTACGTCAGCCGCGACATTCTTGATCGTATGGCTGGAACCACTGATCACAACAGCGTTGTTGCATGGGTAAGCCCGTTTCAATACACCTCAAAAGTGTTTGATCCTGCTAAAAAGCCTTTTATTCTTATCCTTGATTCACTCCAGGACGTCCGTAACTTGGGCGCTATCCTGCGCTCTGCTTACTGCACTGGCGTTGACGGCATCGTAATGTGCAAAACTAAGGCCGCATCGCTTACCCCAGCGGCACTCAAAGCCTCTGCGGGCCTTGCTGAGCACCTTGATATCTATCTGGCCGTTTCACTCAAACAGGCCATCACCGAGCTCAAGCAAGCCGGTTACAGCATGTACATGGCCGTTTTGGATGGCCAAGATGCCACCAAGGTTGAGTACAAAAAGCCGCTCTGCATCGTCATTGGCAACGAAGCCACCGGCATATCCAA
>JAHFBR010000114.1:2834-3863 GCA_023249955.1 bacterium | reverse complement strand
CAAGTAGTGAAACTGAAAAACAAAGCCGATCTGGCGGTTGAGGAGCAGGGACTTTTGATTTTTGGGCAGGTGGGCGATATCTTTGCCGTTAAACAGCACCGAACCAGCCGTTGGAGTGTCAAGGCCACCGAGCAGGTGCAGCAGGGTTGATTTGCCGCTGCCCGAAACACCGGTGATGGCGTACGATTGGCCTTGGGTGAACGCGCATGAAATTTTACGCAGTACCAGCAAATTTTTGCCACCCTGGGTATACTCTTTGCTGACGCTTTGGAGCTCCAAAAGAGTTTGTTCCATTTTGTATCCTTTCGCGGTTTGGGGGTGTTTTCCGTTCGTTTGGATTCGACTACGCTCACCACGAACGGACTTTTATTCCGTGCGCCCTGCCTGCGCGCCATAGCCTTGGCGACGGCGGGAGCGAAACGACAGCTTCTGTCGTGAAGTCGAATGGGTCACCACGAACGGGCCTATGTCCCCGGTCGCATCGAGTAGCCCGCCAGGGCATATCGAGATGAGCGACCACGTATCTGCCACATGCTTGCCTAACTCTACAACTACCTGATAGCAAAAAGTAGCATATTCACGGCCATTGTGTAAGCATCATTCCAAAGCTTGCATTGAGTTTGCCAGATCATTTAGGATTAATGGTAGGACATTTCAGGCACTATCTCATAAGCGGTTGCTCCACGCCGTACCTGTGGCAGCTGGTCGGCATCGCTTATGTACTCTGTAGTGCCTCTGCAAACGAGTGGGGAGGGTAAAATCATGTCAGTAGAAAATCGTGATCATATGTATGATAACGACATACCAGCCATGCTGCCGGTGATTCCAACGATTGATGTCGTTGTGTTTCCGCATATGGTCGTTCCATTACTCATTCTTGATGAGAAAATCATCAAGGGTGTGGAGATGGCGCTGCAAGGTTCAAAAAAAATTTTATTACTGGCTGCTCGTCAACAAACAGCCGACTATCATGGACCAATCGGTATTCATGATCTGTACAAAATGGGCACGGTGGGCAATATCATGCGC
>JAHFBR010000114.1:0-2824 GCA_023249955.1 bacterium | reverse complement strand
ACCTGCCTGAAGGAGGTATCAAGGTTTTAACGCAAGGCATCTGCAAAGCCCATGTTGATGAGGTTGTTTCCGATCAAGAGTTGCTGCAAGCACGCATCAGGGCCATTGACCCTGAAGAGACAAAGCGCTGCGACAACAGCTTGCTTGATCTTCACCTTAAAAATCTTTTTATGCTGGTTGAACGCATGGCCAACAGCGGTCGCATGTTCAGCCCAGACTTTCAAGCAATTCTTGCCCAAATTCATGACCCAGAAAGAATTGCCGACTTTGTGCTGTCGCACCTTAATTTGAGCGTTGCGCAGGCACAGGTACTTTTGGAAAAAGAAAATATTGCCGTCCTGCTTGAAGGCATTCATGAATTTTTACACACCGAATACGAAATGAATTCGGTGCAAGAGCGCATTCGCACCAACACGCGCGATTCGATTAATCGCTCGCAGCGCGAATATTATCTGCGCGAACAGCTCAAAGCAATTCAAAAGGAGCTGGGCGAAGAGGGGGACATGGAGGTTGACGAGCTGAAACAGAAGTTGGCAACACTGCCACTGACACCAGAGGCTCGTACCGAGGGTCAGCGCCAGTTGCGCAGACTGGAAAAAACACCGCCAGATTCGATGGAAGCAACCGTCTTGCGCAATTACATTGAATGGTTGGTGAACATGCCATGGGGCGTAACAACCAAAGACAATAACAGCATTGAAAATGCAAAAAAGATTTTGGATGCAAATCATTACGGTCTTGATGACATTAAAGATCGTATTTTAGATTACCTTTCGGTTCGCTTTTTAAAACAGGATTGCAACACACCAATTTTGTGTTTGGCAGGACCTCCAGGCGTTGGTAAAACATCACTGGGTCAATCGATTGCAACCTGCTTGGGGCGCAAATTTTTCCGCATCTCACTGGGTGGCGTTTATGACGAATCAGAAATTCGCGGTCACCGCAGAACCTACGTGGGTGCAATGCCGGGCAGATTTATTCAGGCAATGCGCAAGGCTGGAAGCAGCAACCCTATCATAGTGATCGACGAAATTGATAAAATCGGAATGTCCAATCGCGGCGATCCATCTGCCGCATTGCTTGAAGTTTTAGATCCAGAACAAAACCACTCTTTTTATGACAATTACATGGGCGTGCATTTTGATCTTTCCAAAGTGATGTTCATTGCAACTGCCAACGATCTGGGCGCAATTCCTGGTCCACTGCGCGACCGCATGGAAATTATACAGCTGTCTGGTTACACCCACGAAGAAAAGGTTGAGATCGCCATGCAATATCTTTTGCCCAAAGCGATCAAAAATGCAGGCCTTGAGGAACGAGGCTTTTCAGTTGGTCGTGATGTGGTCAGCGCCATGATTATGGCCTACACACGTGAGGCTGGTGTGCGTGACTTGGATCGGTTCATGCAAAAGCTGTGTTCAAAATATGCACGTGCTCTGGTTGAAAATAATAAGAATGTACAATTCACGCCTGAAAACTTGCAAGAGTTCTTGGGCCCTGAACGTGTTCATCAAGATTCGTTATCGATCGGCAACAAGATCGGTGTTACTAACGGACTGGCTTGGACACCCTATGGCGGCGATGTGCTGCAAGTAGAGGCGGTAGTGATGCCGGGAACGGGCAAGCTGATGCTGACCGGACAGTTGGGCGATGTGATGAAGGAATCAGCGCAAGCGGCAATGACGTATGCAAAAGCACACGCTCATATCTTTGGCCTGGAGCTAAAACGCTTTAACGAATTTGATGTGCACATTCACTTACCTGCTGGCGCCATTCCAAAAGATGGTCCTTCGGCGGGTATCACGTTGCTGTCATCCATTCTTTCAGCCTACACCGGTCGCGCTATTTCAGGCGACTTTGCCATGACGGGTGAGTTGAACCTGCAAGGCGAAGTGTTGCCAATTGGTGGATTGAAAGAGAAGATTTTGGCAGCCAAGCAGTACGGCGTCAAAAATATTATAATTCCAAAATCGAATCAAAAAGATCTGATCGGACTTGATAAGATTTTTGATGGCTTAAAAATCTTGTTGGTTGAAAACGTTGAAGAAGTGTTAAAACACGTGTTGTTGCCGCATTTGACGTAAGCTTAAGTTTATAACAATTGCCCGTTCGTATGGTTCGAGACGAGCCTTATGGCTCTCCTCACCACGAACGGGTTTTTCTTTGCTTACTTTTATTTAATTTTTTAGAAAACATATCTGCCACCCCGCTCGTGGTGAGGAGCGAAGCGTCTCGAACCATACGAGCACAACAAACTACATCTGTCTGAGCATATTCTCAACATCACGAATACATTGCTCAATCACTTTTTGATAATACAGCAGGGAGCGGGCTTTTTTGACGGGCAGATGGCCCTTGTATTGAACTTTGATGTGGCGGACATGACGCTGTAGGCGCATCTTTTCGCGGTACAAGTCGGCCAGCAGATCTTTGGTAAATTTTGGGTCAATGGGTTTGTGCTTGGAAGAATGGCCGGCGAAGTGAGCATAAAAATCACGCTTGAGGCCCTGGGACTGTTCAATCAATGCAAGCATGCGCTGATAATTGTAAACACCATTAATGTGATCAATAACTCTGATCTGATCGCGCTGCACCGGCGCATTAACCGTAGGAGCAATAGACGCCGATTCTTGAGGAACAAAGAAATGGTAGGTTTTACGCGTAACCGCGTATCCAAGCGCAAAACTTACGATAATGACTATCGCCTGTTTTATGTAATTCACACCGTACCCTACTCTTGTGTGCCCTAATACCTGCTGTCCTGCCCTCATACCGAGAACCCTTCATTACTAATAGTAATTATTTTCTGTGTTAAAATACAAGG
>JAHFBR010000113.1 GCA_023249955.1 bacterium | reverse complement strand
CCAGATACGCGCTTGCATACTCTCCTAATGGAAAGTATCTTGCAGCTGCTGGAGAATATAACCATACGATCTCCATCTTTAGTGTTGACGAAACCAATGGCGCTCTATCAGAAGTGTCTGGATCACCATTTGCAGCTCATTCGCCTCATTCGATAAAATTTTCGCCTGATGGTAATTTCATTGCAGCCGCAGATGTCAGTGATGGAAAAGTTTCGATTTTTGCCATTGATAATAATGGTTCATTGAGCGAAGTGAGTGGATCCCCCTATGTCGTTGGAGCTAATTCATCACCAAGTCCATATTACGTAGCGTATAGTCCAAATGGTAAGTTCTTGTCAGTGTCTAATGCCGGCGATTACAGTATTGATACCTTTACGGTTAACGCAGTGACTGGGCAGTTGAGTTATCTTTCACGCATGTTTGGTTATGCTCCCACGGAATTAGCGTACTCTGCAGATAGTCAGTATCTGATTACATCTGCGCTTGGTCAGCCGCCCCATGGCTACATCAGTATTTTTTCGGTCAATCAAGATACTGGTGTTATGGCTGCAGTTGACGGTTATTCAGCATTTGAGCTTGGACTGTATCCGTACCGTGTGTCATTTTCATCAAATGGTAATTTTCTAGGGATCCTTTCCACTTCTGAGCAAAAAATAGCGCTTGTCAAAGGTCTGAATCCTCAGGTTTTCATTAATCAACATGTAAACATCAATGGGAGCCTTATTTTACCGGCAACGAGTAATTTGGGTGGAGTGATTACACTTGGCCAAGATAGATTTATTCACGCAGCAGGGACAGACAACGTTTTTGTTGGTCAAGGAGCTGGAAATCTATCTGTCTCCGGAAGCAATAATGTCGGCATTGGTGCAAATGCTGGCAAATCGTTATTATCAGGCACCAACAATATCTACATCAGCGCTGATGCAGAATCTACCGACGAATCAGATACCATTCGTATAGGTAATGGTGACACCGGTGCATGTTTTATGGGTGGGGTTTATAGCGGTGGCGTTGGTGATGGTGCCGGTGTTTACGTTAACGCCGATGGTCAACTTGGTATTGCTCCATCGTCCGTACGCTATAAAGAAAACATTAATGATATGACGCAAGCGTTGATTGAAAAATTGGCGGCGCTGCATCCTGTGTCATTTACCTATAAAGATGATGCAGCCACATTGACACAATACGGGCTCATTGCTGAGGAAGTTGCAAAAATAATGCCAGAACTGCTTGTGAACAACAAAGATGGAACGCCTGAAACGGTTCGCTACAACACACTGATCTCGATTTTGCTATATGCATACCAACAACATGACAAGCGACTTCAAGCGCTTGAATCACAGAGTGCTGGTTTGGGTCAAAAGCCGTAGCGTAATTGAATCTTTTTTGAGCAGAAAGCCCCCGGGAATTCCCGGGGGCTTTCTTGTTTGTTGCTTATTGATGCAATGTCCGTTCGTATGGATTCGACTACGCTCACCACGAACGGAAAACAAGCCCGTTCGCCCTGAGCGAAACGAGTCATCCGGACGAGTGAAGTCGAACGGGTACGAACAAATTACGCAGCTTGTGCAGCCTGCTGATACTGCTTAACAAAATCGTTGACCGTACTGTTAAAAATCTCTTTGGTCAAAATCAAGTTGGTCAAGTAGCATCGTGCGCGCATGTCATCAACCATCTGTTCTATTTTTCTGCCAGAAAAGCCTTCTGTCTGTTGTGCCGCAGCGCCAACAACGTCAGGTGTTATTTCTGGTGCAACGGCAAGTTGTGCCTCAACCCAAGCGCCATCTTGTTTGATGCTGCGTTTATCCAGGGCAATATATTTTTTCAAGTACAAGTCAATTAAACGTGCGCGTTCTGAAACGCCGGGCAACGGAACCTGAATTTGAATAGGAAAGCGGCTGAGAAACGCAGGGTCCAAGGCTTGTAAGCGGTTGGTGGCACCAACAATTTTAAACTTTGTTGAGCTTGCGCCGGTGCGGGCCAGAAACGCCTCCTGCAGTCTGATCCAGCGTTCATCAAGCTTGTCGCGATGGCGTCCCAGCGCATCAATTTCGTCTACAAAAATAATCATGCCGCGTGACGAGTTTGTTGCCCAGTCAAGCAATGCGTGCAGCTCCTGCACATCGTGTCCTTCAGCAAATTGTGAAAAGCGATCTGCTGAGGTGATGACGTAATCCATATCTGACATGCGGGCAAGCAACGTTGCAAACCACGTCTTACCGGTGCCTGGTGGACCATACAGCATCAGGGATTGGTGTGGCAAACCTTTCTCGTTCACCATGCGTGTCTTTTCCGCAATGGTTGTAAGTTGTTGTTCAAGCTCGGGTGCAAAGACAATATTTTCTGCCAGTGCTGGCGCAGGTTCGGCACTGCCAAACCATGCATAGATCGGTGCCAACTTTTGGTAAATCCAGCCTTGATATGATGTTTCAAATGCAAGCGCTGGGATCTTTTCAATCTTTTGTTCGATGTAGCGTGCAGCCAGTTTGACGCCATAATAACCACCGACCACGCCTGCCGTGGTGCCGGCCAAGAAGATGCCGTAGGTTTTGAGATTTTCTGGCCTGCTGGCAAACTTCAATCGTTCCATTGCACCATCAAGTTCAAGCTTGGTTTGTTCAAGCTTGCCTTGGTTTTCAACCGCTTTGCTGGCGGCAGCGATGGCGATTTGTGTTTTGCGTTGTTGCTCTTCTTCGTAATTTTTAAGCAGTGTTTTCCAGCCGTCCATCACCACTGTTTGTATGTTGCTGCCCATGGCGTAACCGGCCTTATCATGTTCGGTTAGTTCGTGGCGCAGTTGGTCAATTTTGCCCTGTAACATATTTTTGGCC
Source organism: bacterium (assembly GCA_023249955.1). Taxonomy (GTDB): domain Bacteria; phylum Babelota; class Babeliae; order Babelales; family RVW-14; genus JAHFBR01. Next base: position 1,140 of record JAHFBR010000113.1, on the reverse strand, counting down.
TGCTCAAACTCACCATCTCCTACACGTCCTTGGTCCTTGCGTTTGCCCAAATCAACGAGCTGTTTTTCAAGCAGAGCAATAGCCTGATTCTTTTTGGTGCGTGTTTCCTGTGAAGATTTTTCGATGCTTTCAATGCTTGCGGTAATCAGCTTGATCATGTCATCAGGGGTTACTTGCATGCCGGCGACGGTGATGCCGGGAGCACGCTGTGCTGCCTGCAGTGGGGTGACGAGTAATAAAATGAGTAATAAATTTTTTAAATTCATGAGTTTTTATTCCTTTGGTTTTGCAGTAACTGCTTGCATGGTGCGATAAAACCACGTTCCAGCACGAATCCACGCAGGGGTGGCAATCACGATGTTAGTGATGCTGTGCCACACCGACAGGTGAATGGTTTTTTCAACAAGCCATGGCATGAACGGTTTTTGGATACTGTCTTCAACAAAAGAACGCATGGTTTGCATAAGCATCGCGCGTTCCTGTTTTTCTTCAACGTTAAGTACTGGATTTTTTGTTAGTTCTTGTAGGCGAGCGATAACCGGTGCAAGCTGCTCGTGATATGCCTGCGTTCGTTCCTTAAGCCCCGGCATGATGGTGCGATATTCGCGCCAGCGCAGCCAGAGCAGCAGTGCTGTACACTGTTGCGCAAGAGCGCATGCGTAATGATCGGTCCATGCAGGCATCAGACCAATTTTTTTAAAACAAGCATTAATAAAACTTACCCAGCTGTGGGGCGATGCGCCTTGCAGAAATGCCGCCTGTGGAATCATGCTTGCGAGCGGGACTGGTTGAAGCTGGTCCTGTTCGTGGAGCAATAGATATGCTTTGGTGCGCTCCATGGTGATGGTTGCCATGGCGTAGGCTGTCAGAACCCCGGCAATTTTTTTATTCATGGTTGGCATGATGCTTTTGATCAGCGATGGGTTTGGCTCTGCCGCAATAAGCTGCTGAACGTATGCTTCGGCCAAGATCTGGTTGAATGTTTTATAAAACCACCACTCCAAGCCCCAGTCAATGCCGAGGGATGAAATTTTCATCAGATCGCTGTGATAGACGCCAATCGGAGACACGTGGCGTGCATCGGGCAGTGGTGCATAAAGCAGTGTTTGATTAAACATGCGTTGCTGTTGCTGGCGTACT
>JAHFBR010000112.1 GCA_023249955.1 bacterium | reverse complement strand
CCGACATTCAAGCAGCCGTTGATTTTATGCGCAAACATAATGACGGTCCTATCATTTTGGCCGGCTTTTGCTTTGGCGCCGCCATGGTCTTGCACACAACGGTACAAGCACAAAAAGCAGGCAAAGCAACAGCCGATGCTCTTGTTTTGAACTGCACATTCAGCACATTCGAAAATTTGTTTAGCCACGCCTCCGATGTAGAAGACCGATGGTTACAAAAAATCTTCTTGCTCGAAAGCGGACTCGCTCGTTTGCTGGTAGAAATGCGCATGAATGGCAACTTGTTTGATCTCAACCCCATCGAACTGATCAAAGATATTAAGATCCCTTGCTACTTTGAACACTTCAGCTATGACCCTGTTGCAACCTTAAGCGACGTTATTGAGCTGTACAATACTGCGCAATGTCCAAAAATGTTTACGCGTAGTGACCTTGGCAGACACGTTCGTATCCACAGCAAGGTGCCATTCCAATACAAAGCGGCATTTGAAACATTCTTGGGTCAACATGGCTTTTTAGATCACGCTAACCCTGTTCAGACTCCAGCTTCTGAAGCTCAAGCTCCTGCTGCAGCGTAATCGCCTTTTCAATCAGCAGCGCTTTGCGCGCATGAAGCGTCTCTTTAGATTCAATATAACGAGATAAAAGCGTCGTGTAGTCCATATCAACTTTGAGGGCTGCGCGACGTTCACGCGTTACAAGCTTGTGAATGGGCAAGATCCCTACAACGTACATTGCTTGCGCACACACCTGCAGTACCACGGCCAAATCAACACGGTCCTGCTTACCTTCAGGGATATGATACATAATCTTTACGATTGCATCGTTGATATCGTGCTTTTTGATTGCGTCAATAATTTGCTCGGTCTGATCTTTTACCCCATCCAAAAAAACTTCAATCTGAATCATGGGGCGCGTTGGCAACTCGACAAAAGAGTAAGCTGTTTGGCGTTTATCATCGCCACACTTTTCAATCGTTACCGAACAGAAACCTTTTGACTCTTTACGTTCGCCAAAATCAACACGCTCTATCGAACCGGCATAGACCACCGGCGTTCCCGATTTGTTCAAATTTTGGTACCGATGCAAATGCCCAAGCGCCACATAATCAAAACCAGGAAGCGCAAGTTGTGATGGCAACAAAATTGGATCAGTGCCATAGATAGCACACTTTTCTGATCCAGAAAAAATACCGCTACTGACCGTCAAGTGTCCTGCAAGCACCGCAGGCATCTTTTTATCAAGCTGATCAGCAAAGCTTTGAATAATTTGTCCCACCCGTTCTGCAATATATGCGGCAATTTCAGCATGGTTTTTAAGACGATGAGCATCCTGGGCAACCACATGATTGCGCATCGGCCATGGAATTCCCACAACCTGGACAGGGCCAGATTTTGTTGGCACTACAATCAGATCTGGTTTTGAAAAAACATAAAAGCCTTCGACCGGTAAATATGAAAATACATCAAGTGCATGCGCCCTGCCAAAACTCAAGGGATGGTCGTGGTTGCCCACCACAATCACAACAGGAATGCCTGCTCGCTGCAGCTTAAGCATCAGTTGCGCTAACAGCTTTTGCTGTGTTGGCGTTGGATGAGCGGTTTTATACGCGTCACCCGAAAAAAGTAAAAGATCGATGTTCTCAGCAATCGCACGAGCAACAATCATTTCAAAGTTGCGCGCAAAATCCAAAAGACGGGTGTGAATGCCCGTCTTTGGATCTATTTTTCCGTAGTTTTCGACGCCAAAATGTATGTCCGCGGTGTGAAATAATTTCATCAAAAACCTTCTTTATGGTCCGCTTCTGTCTTTACTGCCCCTCGAAACTGAAAGCCTTCTTCCTCTTTTTCCTCGGACGCATGCGCCTTTTTTTCGACACTACTCGGCGTCGCAGGGCCACTCTTTAACGATTCGCGAATTTTATGAGCATAGCCCTCTTTGTTGGTTTGACGCGAACGCGCAATGCCTAGCGCTTGAGCAGGAACATCATGGGTAATGGTCGAACCGGCAGCCGTATAAGCTTCTTTGCCAATCGTCACTGGTGCAATCAGGGTGTTGTTGCTGCCAACAAACGCACCATCTTCTATAACGGTTGCGCTCTTTTTCACTCCATCATAATTACAGGTTATCGTACCGGCACCAATATTAACGTTGGTACCAACCTGTGCATCACCAATGTAACTTAAATGCTTTGCCTTGGTTGATTGACCAAGGTGGGAATTTTTAACCTCGACAAAGTTGCCAATTTCAACCTCATCTTGAATCACCACATGATCGCGCACGCGTGCAAATGGGCCAACATGTACATTGCTACCAATGGTACTATGTTGAAGTACCGAGTGCGAATGAATGGTGGTACTATCGCCAACAGTCGTATCTTCAATAATCGTAAAGGCACCAACAAAGCACTCTTCGCCAATTTTGGTATTGCCCAAAAGGTGTACCCCAGTCCCAATAAACGAACCGGCACCAATCTCGACATCTATGTCAATGTGAATGCTTTGCGCAAGCTCAAAGCGAACACCACGAGACATCCAATGCCTAATGAATTCAGAGCGTTTAATCTGCTCAACGCCCCACAACTCTTGCAATGTGTTGACACCGCGCACGTTATCGTACGGCGCTGAAATTGCATGAACCAACAAGCCGGCATCGCAGGCTATTTTTATGAGTTCTGGCAAATAGATTTCTCCCGTTACTGAACTTTTGCCCAATTGTGGAATGTATTGCTCCAAAAACGCACGCTTCATCACATAAACGCCTGCGTTGATGCGATTGATATTGCGCTGCTCATCAACGCAATCTTTTTCTTCAATAATTTGAAACTTGCCATCATGCTCAAGCACACGACCGTAACCAAATGGATCAATCACGTACGACGTCAAAAAACTAATGGTCGAATTACGCGCCCGATGGTCGGCAAGCAGTTGCTGAATCAGCTCTTTGGTCACCAACGGCATATCGCCGTACAAAATCAAAATTTCTTCACGGTCCCAGGTTGATTGTGTACATGCCACCGCATGGCCTGTTCCCAGCTGCTGTTCTTGAATAACGCAGGCAACATCTTTCACCCCGGCTCGCTCAATCTCTTGCTTAACCTCATCAGCTTGATACCCAAGCACCAGGGAGATCGGAATCTGTAAAGCCTCAAGAGCACGCATGGGATAAAGAATCATGGGTTGGCCACAAATATTAAACAAAAGCTTACTTTTTTTAGTTTTAAAACGGGTCGATTTTCCAGCCGCCAACATCACCGCTCTGGTGTTGTATCCTGTCATTGTGTTCTCCCTGCATTTCATTGTTACATATTAACGCTATTCAAGCTCAATTCGCCTCACCCTGGGTGCGGGTATTATCAAATCAAACAGCATATTTTTCTTCAACAAAAGGTTTTTTTAGCATAAAATATCCTTAAGAATAGCCATGAAGCCGGTATAAAGGCAACTAGTTCTTGAAAGAAAAGCATAATTCCTAGGGCTTTTTTTAGATGATGTTTCGGAGAGGTGGCTGAGTGGTCGAAAGCGACCGTCTCGAAAGCGGTTATCCTGAGAAATCGGGATCGTGGGTTCGAATCCCACCCTCTCCGCCAGTCTTCGCTACCTTTCGGTAGCTTCGTCTGGCAGGCCAAAAAAATAGCGAAGACTGTCCGACGTAGTTGTAAACGAAGACGGACCATCATCCCCTTCATTAAGAAAAGTTTAATGTCGTTCACAAAAAATCAATTTGTGGCGTATAATCAGACCGTCAAAGTATGAAAACCGTTGCGGAGCTGATAAAAATCATGACAAAACCCATCCATACGCTTATCAAAGAAAATTGGGCTTCAGGCTTAACTGTGGGACTTGTATCTATTCCCATTGCTGTATCACTGGCCGTAGCTTCGCACGCGTCACCCATCGCCGGCATCATTACCGCAATGTGGTCTGGACTGATTGCATCACTTTTTGGCGGCAGCAACTATAACATCATTGGGCCAACAGGA
>JAHFBR010000111.1 GCA_023249955.1 bacterium | reverse complement strand
GTTGTATAAAAAATAAATGACTGAAGCTGCAATTTTGGAAAGTGACACATTGCGAGCAATGACACCGGTATCGGTTATGCTGATCGGCTCTTTGTAGGCCTCGTCAAGCCAGTAAGGCTCTTCGGTCTGTAAAAAACCACACGCGGCACAATAAAAATACTGCACGTCATATTTTAACAATATGCGTGCAGCAAAAAGCTTTTGTGTTGTTGCAGAACAAATTTTGCACTTCATGATCAGTAAAAAATGTTATGGAGTTTCGGGTCCGAAAGGGGAATCCCAACCAAGAGCAACCCAATCGTGATCACACTCTCTGTCAACGCCATGGCCTCGTGTTAGTGCTGCCATTGCAGCAACAATCACATGCTCAAATTTTGTGGCAATCGTTGCATCCTCAAAAGCCTGCGCCCACAGCACAATTTTTTGCATCTCTTCAACAGAAAGAGGAACTTCAACAGCCTTAAGATTACTAAAAAACATAACAGAAACAGTAAGTAGTAACAGTTTGAACAGCATACGCATACAAGCTCCTTTTTTTTGATATTTTTTGAATATCGTCTCTCATCATAATGCTTGGATTTAAGGGCCAATGCAACGATTATTTTTCGCCGCTTCTATGTTGTTGAAAAGCAACTAAAATCTTAGGATGCCCCTGAGCATAAAATTCTGCTGTATTCCCCAACGAATCAGGCAGCGCCTGATCAGCACCCCGAGCAAGTAAGAATGTAATCATCGCAGGACAATTAACCATGACTGCTGTGTGCAGCGGCGTCTCGCCGCCTCTACTATATTGATTCACACTGCACCCTGCAGCTAAAAGCTTTTCCACAAGCTCTAGATAACCCTTAGAGACGGCATGATACATTACATCACTACCATAAAAGCGCATCAAAATGGGAAGAATCGCATCAAAAAATTTGTGCTGCTTCCCCACACGAATCGCCTCTGCCATAAAGGCTCGATCTCCATCGCCCCACGAGTGCTCACGCATCAAATCAAGCACCGTCTGAATCTCGTTGGCTGCAACAGCACGGACAAGCGACTGCCATTTTTTCCAACATGACGCAGGAATAGTGTCTTGGGCGGCAACTGGTTCTACTCTCGCCATGGGCCCAGGTTCACGAAAGGGATTGATACGTAATTGCCGCATGCGACCGTCGACAAAAAAAGTAAATCGCGCAGGATCGAGCACAGACTTCCGCATGCCCCAAAGGCATGTGTGACACCCCAAAAATATCAGTATCAAAACAAATATCAGCCCACTTTTTCTTGGACCCCATCGCCGCGCCATACCAACCTCCTTTTGGCACGCTTGAGGGTATAACGATCAAGCCGGTCATACAATTTGAAGAGTAGTTTATTTTTAAGTGAATACTGCGGCTTAAGCTCTTTACCCAAAAATGCGCCTTTAAATAAACCCTGTGGCTTAAAATACCTGAACGGGATCCCCCTATTCATCTCCCAGTAACCGTAGGGTAGCGCATGGGCAGGGTCTTTGGGCAAGAGATTTGCTTCAATGAGCCTTATTGCGTGCTCACGCGATGTTGGAATGTAACAACAATCCAAGTCTTCATAAAAAGATCGACCGATTAAAACAGTCGGCGTGCCCCAAAAGCAGGCCTCAGCACCAATGGTCGAACCAAAAACAACGGCTTTATCGCATTTTTCCAGCAGAGCGTAACTATCAATCACCTCTGCGGGCCAGATAAAGGTAACATTGCTATACCCTTGTTGTGCAAGCGCACGCAATGCCTTCATCTGTCCATTATCAAATCCCTTCAGGTGAGGGTGAATGCGCAGATAAAAGTGAACGCTCTTATCATTCTTATAGGCATCAAAAATTGCTTGCAGTGCTTGAAGCTCATCGGCATACAACGGGTTCTGCCACTCGGGAAAAGCCGCGTATTCATCAATTGAAGAGTTAAAGATCGCAATGTTTGTTTTGTGATTAAAAAGCTGCGGAACCAAACCCTTTTTTTGATACGCGGTAAAAGAGAGCCACGACTGCTCCAAGCCAGCACGACGATCTTTGAACCACTGCTCAGCCAACGGATGGCTGGTGGTTGGATCGGCCGCTTCCCAAAGCTGTTTCATAACCGCTTTGCCATACGCAATGTCGTGAGGCGTGGTATTTTTAAAAAGAGCGTATGAGTCAACCGTCCCCCCTCGCTCGTGAACCGTAAATTCAACACCATTATGTTTACATGCAGCAACAGCGGCCGCAACTTCACAAAAGCGGCCGTTATAAATATAGACCCGATCAGGCTTGATGCACTTGATAACCTCATCGGTCGAAAAAAATGCACGGAACGCAGACGTCAATTTGTCCCGAATTTTTTGTTGGTGCTGCTGCACATCAATGACATGGTCGCGTAAATGGGTAATGAGTGATGATGCAATCATACGTCCAAAATCAATACCCTCCCAGGACCATTGCATCAGCTGCTCCCATGAATTAAACACCGCAGGGACGGTGACCGGCAGGGCATAGTTTTTAAGATAAAAAATATTACGGGGATCAATACCAACAATCTTCATGCCACCATCAAAGCGCAAACGGCATTTCATGCAGGCGGTTCTCAGGTGGTCATAGTTTGAAACACAGGTTGGTAAAGCTCCCGCACACGTAAGAACAAAAAGCTCATCACCCTGTTGCTTATGGTTAAGCAAGAGTTCAAGCTCTGTTTCAAAATGAGGAACCCACATGTTGTTGACCGAGTAAAACAAAACCTTCATGCTTATTTTCCAACAATTTCACGCCCAAGCACAAATGCCTCGGCAGCATCAATACCAACAGATGCTCCGCGCCACCGCGCCAAATACTCCAAGGCTTTGAGCGAACGCGGATGAGGAAAGGCACGCATTTCAGCAGCGTATGCCTCAAGTGCTTGAAGCTTGTAGGATAGCGTACCGGAAATATTTACAAACCACTGTGGCATAAAATACGATGCTGATTGCGGTGGTTGCCATTCAGTACTTGATGCCACTTCAAAGAATAGCACGCGCTTGACAGTGCAATGTGGCTGTGGTCGACACGATGCAATCACCGCTTCATGCACACGGCGATGATCAATATTAACATCACCCGCATGATGAGTGTACACGACGTCAATCTTGTACTGTGCAATTGCAGTCTCTATTTTTTTTATCACCTCAAGCAGATCAACCGAATCAAGGCGATTGTCTGGAAAATCAAACAGTTCTAAGGAAGTTGTGCCCAAGATTTTATGCGCCCGATGAGCAGCTTGTGCAAGCTCAGAAAGTTCATGTGCTTGCTTGTGGCGATCACGTACATCACTGCGCGCCGTCACACCCTCGGCAAGAATCACCACGTGCACGCGATCACTCGCTTGAATGTGTTTTGCTATCGTTCCTCCACACCCCAATACTTCATCATCAGGATGTGCCGCCACAACCAGGATATTCATATCGCTCCACATTCAAATTTCTGTTCATGTTCCATAATACTTGCAAGCATGTGCTGTAACCGATCCTCATGCGATTGTGGATTCCAATCCAAGAGCATACGAATCTTTGTAGCATCCATTCTCATCGTCGGCTGCTTCATAACAGCTGGCATCACAGCACACCCGGGCACCAATGCAGCAATACGCTGAGCAATGATATTAATATTGTTCGGCTGCCCAGTCGCAACGTTAAAACACTCGAACGGTTTTTCTTGCGCGTGTAAAACTGCTCGGACAACTGCATCTGCAACATCATCAACATGAATCACATCAATCGGCAGGGGGAAATTGATAGTCACCGTAATCTGTTTTTTTTGCAATGCACTTTTGCACAAATTGTATATCAAACCTTGCTGTCGCTGCTGGCCATACAACCCAGGAAACCGCAACACCATTACAGCAAGCCCCTGACGCGATGCAACTTCCAGCAGATATTCAGCACACACCTTACTTGCAGCATAATGCTCGAGCGGTCTCAGCGCTGTTTCTTCGGTCACATCTTGTTTTTCAGGCATTCCATACACCGTTTGAGACGATGCAAAGAGTATTTTTTTAACCCCTTTTTTTAAGCA
>JAHFBR010000011.1 GCA_023249955.1 bacterium | reverse complement strand
AGGTGACCAGCGATGGAATAAACTTTTGTTGTTTCGATGACTTCATCAAACGCCATCGGTGGCAAAATGGTGCCCAGTCGACGCGCTAACATTGTTTTGCCCGAACCAGGAGAGCCAATAAAAAGAATGTTGTGGCGCCCTGCTGCTGCAATTTGCAGCGCACGTTTTGCCGCGGCCGGGCCTTTAACCTGATTGAAATCAATCAGATCGCTGCGCAACGCTTTGTGCACATGATCAAACGTTGATGGTGTTGGGATAATCGTCAGTTCACCACGCAGGTAACCGACCAGTTGCATCAAATTATCAACGCCAATAATCTCAACATCTTTAATCAAACTTGCTTCACGTGCATTTTCTTGCGGAATGATAATACGCTTTTTGCCCAAGCTGCGCGCACGATGCGCCACCGAAAGCACCCCGCGCACGGGACGAATCTTGCCATCGAGCGAAAGTTCGCCCAAAAAAAGCGTCTCGTGCATAAACTCAGGTGCCATTTCAAGCAAACGTGCCGCCTGTAAAATTGCAATGGCAATCGGCACGTCAAAAAGCACATCCTCTTTTTTCAAACTTGCAGGCGCCAGATTGACGGTGATAAAACGCTCGGGCAGCCGCAGGCCGCTATTTTTGAACGCGGCGCGAATGCGATCTTTACTTTCGTTGATTGCTTTGTCGGGCAAGCCAACGATATGAAATTGAATCATGCCGAGCGCAAGATCAACCTCAACGTCAACGAGATGTGCGGAGATGCCAATGGTGGTAGCGGAACAGATTTTTGCATGCATGGTATTTCAGATAGGCAAAATGTTTGTGATATGACGATTCAAAAGCCCATCTGATATACCATTAATTTTTCTTATTGAGAAGCTTTATTTTACGCATCCACCAGCGTGGGCGTGATAAAAATCAACAACTGCTCGTCAGTTTTTTGGCGCCGGGTTCCCTTGAACAACCAACCCAGCACCGGAATATCCTGCAGCATGGGAATGCCGGTCTGTTCTTTGGTTAACGAGTTGGTGATCAGACCACCAATCAATGTTGTCTGCCCACTGCGCAACAGCACACGATTGCGCGAACGCGATGTTTTGATGGTGTAGTTAAAGTTCGAAGCCGTTGATCCAACATTCGTGCTGGTATCAACACCTTGCTGCAAAGTAATATCAGGCCGGGTGATAAAAGAATTTTCAACAAAGACATCCAAAAAGACTGCGTTGTGATCGGGCGAAACGGTTGGCTTTACTTTTATTTTCATGCCAACATCTTTGTAATTCACCGTCGTGATATTGGTCAGACGACTTTCAATCGTCTCATCCAAACGCACCGAGTGCGGCACCTCTTGACCAACCAAAATTTCGGCAGCTTCTTGGTTAAAAACAAGCAGTGACGGTTTTAAAATAGTTTTAAGTTCGTTGCGATTTTCAGCGGCGTTGAGTTCTAAATTCAGCCGCTTGGTATTCATATCGTTATTGCCAAACACAAACGGAATCTGAAAGGGAATCTTTGCAAGTGTCGTTGGTACAAAATTCAGCGACCAGCCGATGATATCATTAAACGGAGTGTTTGCAGTTGAACCATTGCCATTTGACGCATTCACCGGCCCCAGGCCAATAAAATCAACATGATTAACGCTCGCGCGCCGATTATAAACTCCCGACCACTTAAACCCAAGCGCCTCTTCAAAATTCTTGCTCGCAATCACCACACGCGCATCAATGCGCACTTGTGGAATCTTGATATCAATCTCTTTCAGATACCGATCAAACTCATCCGCCTGACTTTTGCGGCCTTTAAAAAAGACCTTGCGGTTATCATCATCAAACACCAGATAGATATTTTGTTTATCAATGTTATTTTGTGTAATGCCCTGCCACAGCTTTTCGATGCGGCTTTTGAGCGCATCATTCCATTGCGCATGACAAATCTGAAACACCGCGGCTTCAAAATCCTTTTCACGCTCACGCGCCGCCATGCCGGCAAACATCTCGCGCGCCGTCTGCAGCTTCATCACGCGCCACACGCCAAACTCTTTGATCAGTGTCAAACGCGGATCGTTGCTCCCCAAAATGCTGTGCAACGCGGCGGCCAGCGGAATGTCATCAAGCTTCAGATCTTGCACCGAACCGGTCACGTCACCGTCAATCACCAGCTGCACGCCGGTACATTTACTCAGCAGCGCAAGCGCGTCTTTGATGGGCATTTTTTTGAGCGTCAAACTTACTCGTTTTTCTTGCAGCTCAGGGTCATCAAGCTGCTTTTCTAAAATATTCAAAATCTCTTGCGAGATGCTCGATTGCTGCATCACCAGCGAAGCAATGGCTGATGAAAGCATCTGGCGCTGAGGACTTTTGTGCGCCAACTTATTTGCACGCTTGGCCTTTTTTTTGGTCTGCTGCTCAACCGCTTTTTGCACAATCTTTTGAAATGATGCGATCGTTTCAGATTCATGTGTTTGGCGCTCCTGGCGCAGCAGTTGCGTTGCTGAAGGCGGAATGCCGGAAAGATCGTAGTCCTGCGATGGCATTACCACGGAGTCTGCACACAATGGTGAAAAACAAAAAAGCACCAATGATATGATGAGCAAAAAGTTCATGCATCGCTCCCTGAGCGCTATTCAACCAACAGTTTTTTGCGTTGTTTGCCACGCTGCAAAACAACAAAGTTTTTTCCAATGACAACCAGCTGATGCCCCTCAAAGCGCGCTCCACGGTCAACCACCTCGCGTTTGTCGCCATGCGCCAAAATGGCGGCCGAGCGCTTTTGGCCGGAATAAACAATGCCCTCCAGCGTGATGGGTTGCCGAATTTTGGCAGCAGATGTGGTGCTTGGTGGCTGTGGCATGACAAACGGGTCTTTGAGATCAGCAAATTTATTGGCGGCACAATCCACAAAAAGCAATGTTAGAAAACAGCATATAAACATTCGGCTAAAAGCTTGTCGCTTGCTCCCACCGTCTGCCCCGAGTAACTTGTTCCGGGTCCGTTCGCCCTGAGCGTAACGACACGCAGTGTCGTGAAGTCGAACGGGTGCGAACGCGAAACGAAACAAACGCTTTAAAACCATCGCAACCATGCCCTACGCATCCTTAACGTGCACAACACGCACCAAAGCCTTGCTCTTAACAAAATGCCGCTTGCCCTTATCAAAGTGCACCGCCTTAAATTTTAAAAAGGGGCTACTGACCCTGAGTTCATCCAAGAACGATAAAAACTGCTTGAACTCGCCTCTGCTTTCAACCGTGATGTACTGCTTTTCATAAAAATCTTTGTTTTTTGATGCCTGAGGCTGAACCCCCCGGCACGCGATGCCATGCCGCTGCATCTGTTCCAAAAAAGAGCCAATGGCCTGCGGCGCTTTGCACGCTTGAGCCTGCTGCTCAAAATCTGCCTGCAGCTGGGTATTTTTTTGCTTGGTCTGGTCGTACTGCGCTGCCACCCGCTCAAAAAGCCCCTTTTGCTGCTGCAGGTCAATCAGCTCTTCCTGCTGTTGCGCCCGCCCAGCCCGCACGGGCAGGTAAACCACGTCCAGCAGCCAGCAGCACACCCCGCCGCCAATCGCCACAACAGCCAACCGTTTTATCCACTCCGGCTGGGCGGCGGCAACCAAAATATAACGCGGTTTGTGCAACCAAAAAGGCATATTTTGAGGCCCCTTTTTTTAGAATCACCTGAAAAACCATGTTGGCCCACCCTAGCGCTCGTGGGCTAAAAAAGTAAAGTTTTTGGGGAAAATCAGGGGGCGGAGGCACCGGAAACCCCCGCTCATCCTGAGGATCCAGCCTACGCTGGTAAGCTTCGGCGGACGAGCGCCTGCCCGCCAAAGCCTTGGCGGCGGCGGGTCTCGAAGGGCCCCCACTATTTATTTTACTACTTGAAAATATTTTAATCCTTCTGCTACAATCAAAATAGAAGAAAAATAGGTAAAACCTTACTATTGGGAGAATTTAATGAAGAAGATAGCAATAATTTTGGTCGTATGCCTTTCGGCAGGCAGCGTCGCCTACTGGGCAGCGTACGGAATGCAGAAAACAAAGGCAGAGCGGGCAGCTGAAGAACAGGCTCGAACCAGAGCGATCCTCCGTCGACAAGCAGAAGATCGCCGAGAGCACCAGGAACGTGAAGCGCAGCAACGTGCAGCACGGTCAGTCGTGGGAGCTCCACGCAGAGTTGCACCTCCACAGGCTGTACTATCAGTTCCACAGCAAATTGAACAAATCGAAGGTCAGGCAGCCAATGCGGCCAGAATGACCATTGCCAACATGGGCCGTATAAGAGAAAATGCACTAACATTATTACGTACTCAATTATTAGAGGTAGAAAGACAGATGCTCGAAAGAGCAATCGCACAACTAGATACAGCAAGAGATAGCGTTCTCGCACAGCTTGCAGCAGGTCAGGCTCGTACACTTGCAAACCCCGAAAATGTGCAGGTACAAATAGCGCAAATGGCAGCAATATATAGTCCACAACGTATAGAGCAGCTGCAAGCAGAAGCAGCCCGCCGAGCGGCAGAAAGACAAGTTGAAGCTGACGCGGTAGCAAAAGCAAGGGACCGCAAGGCAAAATACGATACCGCGAACGCACAACTCGATCAATGCGTAACTATTTTGCAAGAATGCACAGATCGTATCAGTCGCTTCGAGGTAGACGAACATGACGATGGGGCATTTATAACATTCGTAAATACTTGCACCAATCCTGCTCGAAACTTAATGACACAACTTTTTGAAATTCCCGAAGATGCGATCAAGCCCGCAAAATTGCTTAAACCTCAAATAGAGCTCCTGCTCTTTGATATAGAAGAGCACGATTATGTAGGATGCGCAATGATGCGCAAAAGGCTGGCTACGGCTATGACCAATGAAAACCAGACTACTGGACTATTTCCAGCAATTCGCAAAGTATTTACCGCCATTGAATTTATAAATTTCGAGCAAGAAAATATGGGCAAAGCCAATAGAGCGTTTCAGCAGTTCTGGAGGATGGCCTGTGCCGCAACCGGCATTTACGTCGACTTCGAGATAGACATGATGACAGAGTATGACGAATCGGAGTCTGCACGGCTTCAAATCCAAGAAGCTGGCGCAGCCCTCCTAGCAGGCCAAGCATTGGACCTCACAAATTTCAACACGTACCGATGCGGGTTGGTAACACGAGTTCTGCGAATTTTTGGGGAACTGGTAATGTGCACGGCACCAGAAGAGCTTGACATGCCTGCAATATGCACCGGACCATTGGTCTCTCAACTCGACCTTCCAATCCTTCTTGGCAAAAAAGTGAGTTTGGGGGCTGGGGTGGTCGACGATTTTTATGTTCGTAATAACATAGCATCGAACATACAAAAATTCGTATCAAACGGAGGCCAGCAAGGCCGATTATCCATTCTCATCAAACCGCTTGAGGAAATCTGTCCATTTCTTGCAAAACATATAAATACAGAAGCAGGCAAGCTAACCCTGGATGCTATTGCAAAAGGAGTCTGCGATGTCACACACCAGAGTATTTCGGTAGAAAGTTTAATGGGGAATGACCAAGCAATATTGATGGAGCAAGCAGCTGAACATCAAAGCCTCATAACAGGATGGTGCTTGTTACGGGAATTGTGGACAGCTAATGGATCTCAGCTCATTTCGGGTGGTCAAGAAACTGAAATCATAGAAGCCGAAAAAACAAGAATTGATCAGGAAATAGATACTCTGGTCGCACAGCACTTCCTCGAATCCTTAGGATTGGCCAGAATGTTTTTCGAAAGACTTAGAGAGAATCGAACACGTGTGCATGACATGATCGATAAGAAGGCAAGAGGAGCTGGATTTGAAGCTGAAGAAATTGATCAAAAGAAGGGTCGCGCTGATGAAATCTTGAGGCTCATAAAACGCTTCGTAGAACTGGGTGGAGTGTTACACATGGACAAACCTCAATAAAAAAAAGCTCATAAAAAAAGCAAGAGAAGGGGTCGGGAGTTTTCTCCCGACCCCTTCTCTTGCTTTTTACTTCCCCACCCTGCTACCATCTTTTTGTTAGAAAAAATTTTGACCTTTACCGAGGTGGGTGATTATGCAGCTTTCTATTTTTGGGAATAAAATTAGATTTACATGTATCTTTGTGTTTGCATTTTTTGTATCAAGCTTTTCTTTTTCTACCATGCATGCGGCATCAGGCCGCGCCGTAGCTGCTCTCGCAGCAATGGTGCCACAAATCAACACTCTTGAACAAGATGCACAACGGCTTGCTGGTGATTTAGAAGCTCTCGTTGCCAGGGGCGCTCTCGCTGCCGCTGCCGCAACGTTGGATCAAATTCGCCAGAAAAATGACGAGGCTCAGGCGCTCAAGGGACAAACAACCGCGCTTAATCGGACAGCGGGAACAACCCCGGCCGGGCGAAATAAAACTGCGATAGATGCAACTGCAGACAGAATAGCCCAAATTTTAGCCGCTGCCATTGGAGCCCTGGCTCAAGCTCGTCAAGCCCAAGCCGCCGGAGGCGCTCCTGCAGCAGTCGGTCCTGGCCAGCAACCGGCCGTCCAACAACCGCCGGCTCAGGGCGGAGTTGGGGTCCCCGCCAAAGTTCCAGTAGCAGGACAACAAGCCGGACAGGCTGCACTCCAACGTCAACAAGAAGAAGCCGCACGAGTTGAACGCGAGAGACAAGCCGCACTCGCACAACAACAACGCGATGAACTTGCTCGTCAACAGCGAGAACAACAAGCACAAGCGGCAGAAATTCGTCGTCTGGCAGAAGTAGAAGCACAACGTCAACGCGAGAGACTGGCTGCGCAACAACAAGCTATTCGTCGCCTGCAAGAAATAGAAGAACAACGACGACGCGATGAAGATGCACGACGGCTGGCAGAACAACAACGAATAGCTAAGCAAGCAGAGCAAGCAGCACAAGTTCGGGAAGCACAACGTCAACAAGAAGGCGCTCAACAGGCCGCCGAGCTCCGGCAACAGGCAGATCAGTTAATTCGCGAACTTCGCGATAGGTCAACCGCTCAAGCACTTGCCGCCATTGCCCAAGCTGCTAACGTCCAAGCAATTGGCAACGAATCGCGTAATCTGCGAGATGCAATCGATCGTGCACAGCGATGGTTGGAGGACAATCCTAATGCTGATGCTAGATTACGTCAACAGGTACATGGTGATCGCGAGGCCGCACGCACCGCATTGACACAAGCAACCGAGGCCAGGCTGCGAGCACTGGAGCAAGCACAACAAGCTGCAGAACAACAACGCCAACAAGAAGAAGCTCAACGCATCCAAGAAGCTGCACAGCGTCAACGAGCCGAAGAAGAAGCTCGTCAACACGCTGTTGGCGCTGCACAAACAATCGCCGAGCGTGAGCAAGCTGAGCAACAAGCGCGGCTTCGCGTTCAAACCGCCGAGGCTGCACAGCAACGCATCACTAGAGAATTAGCCGAGCTTGCTGCCAATCTGAGAAATGCTGAACAAGATCGTGCAGCCGCAACGGTAGAAATACAAGGCCATCAAGCAGATATAGCGCTCGCTCGGGGCAACATCGATCGAATAACTCGCGCTATCACCGCATTACTTGACCTTCCAGATGTAGTACGCGATCTTCACGCAGATGATCCGTACATTCCAAGATTACGGGCAGGAAATCAGGCTCAAGAAGCAATAGCACAACAGGCTCAGGCTGCCGTCGCTGAAGCAGAACGAAGACGTGTTGCAGCCGCAGCAACTGTCGCGGCGCTTCAAGAACAAAGACCTGCACGCGAACTAGCCGAGCAACAAGCCAATCAAGCTGTGGTCGCAGCCCACGAGCAACTCCGAATTGCCCAACAAGCCACGCAGCAAGCGCGTGAAGCAGAAGAAGCTCGTGTTCGCGCAGAAGAAGAAGCACGACGCTTAGCTGAAGAAGAACGCCAAAGACAAGTACAAGAAGCAGCTGCGCACAAACCTCCCCAACCAGCAGCAAAACAACCAGCCCCTGCCGTCGTTGCACGCATCGTCCCGACACCAGAAGAAGGAAGATTGGTCGGTATATATCAACAAAGAGTGGCGGCACGCAGGCGCACTAATCTTGAAAATCTCGACGACGACGATCTTGAGATGGAAGTAACTGCACAAGGTGGCACTTATGTAACGGCCAGAAATAATGAAGCCCGCGCCCTACAAAGCATCCGGGACGCCAACCAAGCCCTCGCTGACCAACTCGCAGCAGAAACTATCAGAACAGATCGCGACCTTACTCCCGCTCTTCTACAACGAATCCGAGCCATCAACCAACCCCTCGCTGACCAACTCGCACGCGAAGCAGATGAACGTGCTGGCGGTGGAGGTGGAGCGGATGCGGCTCCTGCCGAACAAGCTGAGGAAGAAGCTGAACGAACGACTTTCGAGCGGGTGTCGGAATTGCGCACACTTGCAGGAGATGCTGCGAGGGCACGGGAGGAATTGGAGCGGCTGATTGAGGAAACCAGAAGGCCAACCGTAGCACAATCGCAAGCAGCTCAGGCTCTCGCTGCAGACATAGCAAGACGCATGGGTGGTGACTTTAGAATTCAAGCTGACGACATACCCCACCTAAAATTAGTTGAAGGAAGTGAGGATACATTCTTGCTTGGAGAAAACCTATTACCATACGCACTTATTCGGCGCGTTGTTCAGCAAGTACAAGACTGGCAGCGCACCATGGGCGATCCGGAAGCAAGGGATCGGCTTGAAGAACAACTCGGCCGATTGCAAGCAGCTGAGCAACGTGCTCAACAAGATCTAGAACAAATAGAAGACCGCTACGCCGCCACTACTGATGATGAAGCAACAATACCAGCACGATTTGCTGCGCTTACTGAACAAGTTCAAGACCTTAAAGAAACATTTGATCTATTCAAAGCAACACTAACGATTGCAGGCGGTGGAAATTACTTTGACGATATTATTGCCCACCATTTTGACCAAGACCAAAGAACATTTGGGCTTAACATACAATCGCTAAGGGACCGCTTGCCCGACCTTAACTGGCCCGCAACAAAAGAACGACTCATCCTACCAGCTCTTTGCATGCAACTTATAACTCAATACAATACCTACAGAAGTGGGATTATCGAAAAGAAAAAGGCTCGACTAAAAAGAGACCGTGCTTTCTTAATATTTAGGAATTATAACACGGTAATCAGCAACCACTCAGATCAACTTAAGGCGTTTAATAATGAATATGAGAAGGTGTTGTTGCAAATAGGCAAATTCAAGACAGTCGTATTTAAATGTTTGATCGATGTTCTTTGCAAAGCAGCTGCCCTCCACAATCAAGCGATAAACACTCAACGAAAATACATAAAAGTAAATTATGAAGCTCCTATCGCAGAGCGAGGACTGGAACTCTTTTTAAATATGCGACAAGCGGATCACCCTGTTGCAATCTTGAATCAGCTCTTACCTAATTTTATACAAACAACGTGCTGGAAGACTTTGGCTGTGGCGTTTGCCGACGAGCAAGTTATAGACGCTGGTGGCGGACGACGAGCACTTTGCTCTGATTTTTTTGGGTCATTCATGGGTGGTATCTTTTTTGATGTCGACCCAAATAGAGCAACGCATCTACCAATTAAGGTTGCAAAAGAGCATGAGCCTTTTGTAAGCGCCTGCAAAAACTCTGTTAATAGTGAGATTAACAAAAAGTTTGTGTATCCAGCCGATCTTACAGGGGCCGCCCATACTTTCATAAAAACATTGTTTATACCAGCAGCTCTCCAGAATCCTAATGAAAATATTTTAACAACATTTAGAAGCGTTCTTGCCAATAACCAACGAGTTGCTGGCTTTCGGCAAATAATCGGACCAGTGATAGAGCGTCAAGAGTTCCAGCAACAAATCACCGCATTGCTCGAGCCTCACCTACAACAAGCACGCTTGCTACAACCCATTACCACGGATAATATAAAAAATGCTTATCAATCATTTGGCCAAATGATGCTTTTTAGCCTCACCAATCAACTTCCTGCTGCCTTGGCTGTCCCTGAATGCTTTTACTCTTTCTTGCTCGATAAAATGCCCGCGAGCCGTGATGCTAACCTTTGGGAATGGATGGCATTACTTTACGATTATGATCCTCAAGCCTTCAGAACTCGTATGACAGATATCATAGCTTATCAGAACGGCGGTCTTGATTCCCTAAAGCATTATTTAGCTCGTCAACACGTTGGTTTAGATCAAAATGATCCTGATCCTGACGGTGAGCAACTCGAAGAAATGAATACTTTCAAAAGAGATTCTACACTTACCGACGCAAATTGGATTCAGGAGCTTATTCTCAACGCAATTAAGCGTGATTATCAACTAGATGAAAATCTGGTCGATACCCCTTTAAAGCTGATAAAAGAGGGACTCTTTGCAGGTGAAAGCAATCTTCAAGAGGCCGATCATCGAGTAAAGCAAACACTTGTCCACGATTTAAATCAGCTCTTCACCTATTTGAACACACCTGGCCAGAGGTGGACAGGAACACCGTTCCAAAACATTACTGACAGGCTTCGGGCACCCGATGCTCGCGCAGCCCTTCTCTTAGACCTTATGCACTGGTTTGATGGTTATGAGTTTAAAGAGTGCTTATTCGGAACATTCATAGACGTCGACAAACTTAAAGAAAATGTTACGGTTCGTGATTATGCCGAATATAGGGAAACAGTACAGGCGCTACGCGAGGCAATCCAAGAGTTCCTGGAGGACAACCGCGGTGAAGAAATTCTCCAAACCGACTCTAAGGCAGTGCAAAAAAGAAAAGAGGATGCAAATGCACAGAAACAAGAACGATTAGCCAATTTTGTTGCTTATTTTAGCGGTGCACGAGCCTACGCAAATACACCACTGAGAGTTGATATTGATCTTGCAGACAACACATTCCCCTCCAAAACAGATTCTGCTCATACCTGTTTTCATTCAACAGATATATATTTGGCAGCACTCATAGCCTCAATGAGAAATCATTTAGAGATGGATCCCGAGGCAGAGCTTGCAGCGCTTCAAGCCCGTAGGGCTGGCGATGTGGACGCCGCGACTTTGCGCAGAGCCCTAATAACTCAAGCAGCTCGAAATAAATTACCTGGTGGGGCCTTTCGGTTCAAAAATGCGCTCAAAAATCATTTCCTCCCTTTGATGGTAGGTGGTGGAGCATTTGTAGAGCGCATATGATAGCCACAGAGAGGCTGGCACTAAAGTCATACGGGGCGCGATCCAGCGCCCCATCAACCTATCATCCCACCCACTCAAAATAATTCTCCGGCGTAATCACGGTGAACAATGCATCGGGATAACGCTCGTGCCATCCAGCAGGTGCCTGAACTTTTTTTGCACTCGACCACTTGGCCTCGAAGGCCGAGAGCTTCTGCTACACTTCCAGCGGCTCTTCGACATAAGCAACGAAATCCTTTATATCTCGCCAACCGACAACATGCCCAGCGCTCATCTGGTGTGATTCTTTCTCGCCACCATACACAACAAAGCCTTGAGCCGGATCACTACCTGCCAATTCGGCCCATGCCGCAATGCCGTTAAAAAAATTGGGGCTCAGCGTTTGGCCTGATTTAATTTCGATGGGTATCAGGTTAATACCACGATCAACAATACAGTCAACTTCAAGCCGTCCGTTTTGATCCCGCCAAAAATACAGCGGTGATCGTCGCCCCATGTTGGCATACTGCTTATAAAGATCGGCTATCACCATGTTTTCAAAAAGGTTTCCTCGTAACGGATGAGACTCAAGCGTGTCAGGCGAAAAAATTTTTAGGAGCGAACATGCAAGCCCGGTATCAAGAAAATAAAGCTTGGGAGTTCTGATAAGGCGCCTGTTAAAGTTCTTATAAAATGGCTGCAGCAGCGTTATGATATATGTGGCTTCAAGCACCGAGATCCATTTTTTAACTTGAACAAGGGTAACACCACAATCATTGCTCAACGTTTGATAATCAAGAATTTGGCCAACCCGACCGGCGCACAAACCAAGAAATCGTTGAAACGTGTTGATATCACCAACATTTTGAAGCTGTCGCACATCACGTTCAACATACGTCTGCACGTACGACGAATAAAAGTCTGCCGTATCAATGTCTTGTTCAAATAGTCGTGGATATCCGCCACGCACAATGACATCATCACAATTCGGGGCAAGCTTGCCCGCGCGCTCTAACTCTTTAAATGATAGGGTGTACAGATCAACAATCCCAACGCGCCCTGCCAACGATTGAGTGATTTTTTCATTCATCAAAAAATTTTGCGAGCCAGTCAAAATGTAATAACCCTGGCGCTTCTTTTCATCAATATCAAGCTGCAGGTAGGAAAGCAACGGAGGAACATACTGAAACTCATCAATGATGATCCCATGCTCATTTTCGTATTTTTTAAGAAAACCACGAGGATCATCAGCAGCAAAGAAGCGCTCATGATGGTCTTCAAAAGAAACGTATCGATGCTGCGGAAAGATCTTTTTTGCAATCGTTGTTTTTCCCGACTGACGTGGGCCAAGCAAGGCAACGGCTGGAAACTTTGCAAAACGCAAAAGAACTTCCTCAAGATCACGCTTGATATACATAAAATAGCTCCCCTGTGCTAAAATTGATTTTATATTAACTTTAGCACAAACCCCTCAAAAGACAAGAACTGATCGATATTTTACTCTTCCAGCGGCTCTTCGACGTAGGCAACTGAAAGCACCTCTTCGATGGTGGTCAGACCGGCCTTGATTTGGCGAATGCCATCTGCACCCAGCAGGGTCATGCCACCCTCAAGAGCCTTTTTGCGGATAACCGTCGCGTCAGCGCGTTGAACAATGAGTTTGGCAATCTCGTCATTCACTTCCATAATTTCAAAGACTGCCAAGCGGCCTTTGTAGCCCATGCTTAAGCATTCGTCGCAGCCCTTGGGGCGATAAAAAGTAATTTTTTGTGCCTCTGCTTGTTTGATGCCCACACGGTCAAGCATGCCTTGGTCCGGCTTGTATTGCTCTTTACACTTGGGGCACAGCTTGCGCACCAAGCGTTGCGACATGACGCACACCAATGATGACGCGATCAGGAACGGCTCAACGCCCATATCCAACAAGCGTGTGATGGTTGCTGGGGCACTGTTGGTGTGAATGGTACTCAGCACCAAGTGACCGGTCAACGCAGCCTGCGTTGCAATCTGCGCCGTTTCAACGTCACGAATTTCACCAATCAGCACGGCGTCAGGGTCTTGCCGCAAGATGGAACGTAGGGCTACTGCAAAGGTCAGGCCTGCTTTTTCATTGACGGGCACCTGATTAATACCACTCATGGTATATTCAACGGGATCTTCAACGGTAATGATCTTGACATCGGGCTGGTTCAGCCGATGCAAAATGGAGTACAGCGTGGTAGTTTTACCCGAACCGGTGGGACCGCTGACCAGAATGATGCCGTTGGGCCGCGTGATAACATGCGACAGTGTTTTAAAGTCGCGTTCGCTTAAATTCAATTTTTCCAGCTCAACAATACCTCGCGTCCTATCTTGCAAACGCATAACCACGCACTCGCCAAAGTTTGCTGGCAGCACGGACACACGAATGTCGTACGGTTTATCGGCAACTTTGATCTGAATGCGACCATCTTGCGGGATGCGTTTTTCAGCGATATCCATTTTGGACATAATTTTGATACGCGAAACAATGGCACCTTGATAGCGCTTTGGAGGCGTTACACGCAGATACATGTTGCCATCGATGCGATAACGAACGCGCAGCTCACGTTCAAAGGGCTCGATGTGAATATCGGATGCGCCCTCTTTGGCCGCCTGCATCAGCAGATGGTTCACCAATTTTACAATCGGCGCCTCATTGGCCATCTCCATGATGTCTTTTTCTTCAAGCATCTCGGCACTCAGCTCAAGCTCTTCAACCGCTTCGCCCTTGAGCTCTTCAAGCATCTCTTTGCTGGTCTCGAGCGGATAATACTTGTTGATGGCGTCGTTAATCAGCTCATCGGTGGAGACGGCATACACCACCTCGCCCTGCATCAAAAGTGCAAGATCATCAAGTGGCTGCAAGTCGCGTGGGTTGGCGGTGGCGATGGTTTTTTGGCCCTCGTACGTGATGGGGATGACGGTGTGCTGGCGCAAAAATTTGAGCGGCACCTTGCCCAAAACGGCAGGGTCAACCATCTGTTCGGTAATTTTTTCGATAAAAGGCACCCCAAGCTGCTTGGACAGCGCACGGGCAAGATCGGCCTTGGTTACGTATTTGCGCTCCAGCAGGATTTGCGCTAACTGCTTGCCAGTCTCTTTTTGTTCAGCAACACATTCGGCAAGCTGCTGCGCCGTAATAAGTTTTAACTCTAAAAGAATATCGCCAAGTTTATCCGTGAGCATGGAGCTCCTTTATTTGATTTGGGCCACAAGACAGCATGATGATACCAGAAGGGTATGCTGGCAGCAATATTTTGCAGAAACGACCCTTCGATACGTTTGCTCAGGAATTCGAATTTGTTGATTTTGACGCGCAACCCCCCGTTCGCCCTGAGCGGAGCGAGTTCGAAGAACGAGCGCAGTCGAATGGGTACGAACATTATATTCTCTTGCCGTTCGCACCCATTCGACTTCACGATATAAAATATCGTTTCGCTCAGGGCGAACGGGGTAGAAACCCGAGCGCAAAAAGAACCCGCTCGTCCTGAGGAGCCCGTAAGGGCGTCTCGAAGGATACGAGCCCCACAAAACAATTTTATGCTTACCAGCAGGCATATTTAAAAAATACCTCGTCGATTATTGCACAAACAAAGATTTTTTTTCTACGCTGATGCTGGGAATGATGAACAATGCCTTTCTTGGGAATGCTACCATGCAAAGAATAGTAATAAAAAAGGTCTACAAGCGCATCATCGTGCTGATTATCATGGCGGGGGTGATAATTCCGCCACTTGTTGTGGTCAGCAAAAAAATTGTTGCCGCCTACAGCAGTCAGATGAACGCCCTGTTCACACCCAAAGAGATTGCGCTTGAGATCAGCAACATTTCCAATCCAAGCGTTGCGCAGGCAATCAAAGAGTTTGTAACGACCAAGACCAGCACCAGCATGCTGGAGTTTAGCCCACAGGTTTTTTATCGCGAACTCAAAAAGGCGTTTCCGATCGTCCAAAAACTGGATTGGCATTTTTCCAGCGCACAAGTTTTGCACCTGACCGTGATGGGCACCACGCCCTTTTGCGTCATTAACAACAACTATGTTTTGGGCGATAAACGGCGCCTGCTGACGCCCGATCTTTTTGAGGCGCAGCAGCTGAAGGATTTGCCACGCATCACCATGCATGAACGCTGGCTGGGAGAAAAGATTGACCGCGGGGTCTTTGCATTTGTTCGCTCGATTCCGGCAACGTATTGGCAGCATTATACCATCACGTACCACAACCCCAGCACCATCTTTTTGCAGCCAACATCAGCACTCTGCCGCTGCCGCATTGTAACAACGGAAAAAACATTTTTTGCACGGCATAAATTTAAGGCACTGGGGCCGCTTTTTCAGGATCTGTGCAAAAGGGAGCTGGTAACACAAGCGATGCTAAAATCATCAAAAAAAATTTTATTGGGGTTTGATTTTCGTCTTCAGGACCAAATTATCGTTTCTTTTTACGAACCTTCAAAACGGGGGAAGGGATCATGAATAAAAAAATTATAGGACAACCAATCACCGCTATCGATATAGGAACCACCAAAATTGTTGTTGTCATTGCACAGCAAAATTCGAATGGAGCCTTGGAGGTGCTGGGCATTGGGCAACACCCATCGTACGGACTAAAAAAGGGCGTGATCGTTAACATCGGCGTCACGGTTGACTCCATCAAAGCGGCTCTGGCACAGGCAGAGGCAATGGCCGGCGTCAAAGTGGAGGCCGCATGCGTGGGCATCTCGGGCGGACATATTCAGTCCATCAACTCAACCGGCGTGGTGGCCATCAAGGGGCGCGAGGTTACGCAATACGACATCGACCGCGTTATTGAAGCGGCAAAAGCAATCCCGCTGCCACAAGATCATTATATTTTGCACGTGCTGCCGCAATATTTTCGTGTTGATGGGCAGGAGTTTGTGTTTGACTCATTGGGTATGTACGGCGTACGCCTGGAAGCGCAGGTCCACATCGTTACCGGGGCCGTTGCTTCGGCACAAAATATTATCCGGTCGTGCGAGCTTGCTGGGGTACGCGTTGCAGACATTGTACTGGAACAGCTTGCATCTGCCGCTGCCGTTTTGACCCCTGCAGAGCAAGAGATGGGCGTAGGCATTTTGGATATCGGTGGTGGAACATCGGACTTTGCAATTTATAAAGACGGCCGTATCAGGCATTCAAAAGTTTTGCCAATCGCGGGCAATCACTTTACCAATGATATTGCTATCGGGCTCAAGATACCGTTTAATAAAGCTGAAGAGCTCAAGAAACAGTACGGG
>JAHFBR010000110.1 GCA_023249955.1 bacterium | reverse complement strand
CTTGTAGCCACGCAGAATAATGGCGCAGCGCTGTGGACCAAGAAGTTGTGCCAAGAAAGGCACAACCACTGATTTACCCGTACCACCAACCGAAAGGTTGCCCACGGAGATAATTTTGAAAGAGAAGGAGCCCTTGTTGCCGCATAACATTTTGTAGCGGGTTACCAGAAAAAACCCGATGCGATAGATGAGTTCAAAGGGGGTGAGGAGCCTACTCAGCCTTGGTCTCGGCATAGCACAAAACCGTGTCGCCTTCTTGCCACTCATTAAAGCCCTCAGCCGTAAAACCACATTCGTATCCGGCGTGAATCTCTTTTACAGGCTTGCGGTCGCGTTGCAGGGATGTAATTTTGGCTTCGCCAATTTGTTTGCCACTGCGAATGCAGGTAACTTTATTGTTGCGGGACATAACGCCATCACGCATGTAGCAACCAGCAATAATACCTGTTCCCTTGATATCAAATACTTTCTTGACCACGGCTTCGCCAACTTTGTTCCACGTAAACACCGCCTCTTTTTTGGAAAGCAGCAACGCTTGGACCGCGTCGATAAGCTCGTAAATGATCTGATAGTTTTGAATATCAACATCAAGCGATTTAGCCAGGAGTTGCGCATTTTTCTCGACACGAATATGAAGACCAAGAATCATGGCTTCGGTATTTTGAGCAAGCTCGATATCGCTTTCTGCCACATCGCCAATACTAGAAGTGATAATGTTGATAGGACACTTAATGTCTTTGTGTTGTTTGATAAGTTTATCGATCGAATCCATTACGGCCTCTTTAGATCCGCGTGTATCGGTCTTGATAATCAAGTTGATAAACTTCTTTTTTTCTTTAGTTGGTTGAAATGACATGGCCTGAGAGCGTTGCGCAGGGGCAACAGAATCTTCGCTCTTGCTAAAACGAGCCTTGGAGTAATCATGCTGTGAAACAACGTTGAGCCAGTCGCTCAAACCAATCACATTGTCAAAACCAACCACTTGAACCGGCGTGGATGGGCCGGCTTGGGCAATTTTTTGTCCGTGACTATTAATCAGAATACGGACCTTGCCAGTGCTGCTGCCAGAAGTAAAGTAGTCACCTTGCTTGAGAATGCCTTGTTTGACCACCACGGTCGCAACGGGGCCAAAGCCTTTTTCGACGTGTGATTCAAGTACAAACGCTTGAGCGGGCACATCGGTATCGGCCTTAAGATCCATCAATTGTGATTGCAATACAATCATCTCGAGCAATGTTTCAACACCTTGTCCTGTTTTGGCAGAAAGGGGAACGATAATGGTCTGTCCACCCCATTCTTCAGGCATCAATTCGTATTGCGCAAGTTGACGCTTAACCGTTTCAAGCGCGGCAGCAGAACTCATTTTATCGATTTTGTTCACTGCAACAATGATCGGTACCTCGGCATCTTTTGCGTGCTTGATAGCCTCGATGGTTTGTGGCTTAATGCCATCATCAACGGCAACAACCAAAACCACAACGTCAGTAATTTTTGAACCACGCTTGCGAAGGTATGAAAACGCTTCGTGACCAGGAGTGTCCAAGAAGATAATTTTGCCATGGGTGCTATCAACTTCCCATGCACGGATGTGTTGCGTAATACCACCTTTTTCGGTCGCTGCAACGTTCATTTTTCTGATGTAATCAAGCAATGTTGTTTTGCCATGGTCAACGTGCCCCATCACCACAACAACCGGCCAACGAGTGGCGCCACGCGTGTCTGCCGTTTTTTTGGTGACTGCATCCGGTGTTGCTTTTTTGAGAGTTACCGTAATACCAAAAAGTGGGCCCAGCTCGCGAATGATGTCAACATTGAGCAGGTGATTGCGATTGCAAATCATGCCTTTTTTAAGCAATGAAAGAATCAGCTCGCCTGACTGTTTGCCAAAAAGATCGGCAACTTCAAAAAGCAACATGTCTTTTGTGATCGTTGCTTCGGTTACCGGTGCTTTAATAACAGGGGCCTGTGCCACAGGACGCGAACGACGTCGTCTGCGACGACGTACGCCGGGCTGTGGGCCACCCGCAAGACCAGCGAAGCCTGTTGCTTGCAGCAGATGCTTAACACGTGCTTGCTCGCGTAGCTCTTGCGCCTCAAGATCTTCGATCTCTGTCTCTGTCAGCTCTTCGACTTTTTCGGGCACAACAGATTTTTCAGGCAAAACAGACTTGTACTCTTTTTTAGGGAGTGGCGCTGTAGCTTGAGAATGCGGCTTATGCGGCGTTTCAAATTTTTCTAAAACAATTTTTTCTGGCGCAACGGCCTTTTTGGTCTGTTCGACTTTTGCTACTGTATTCACCGTAGACGGGGCCTTTTCTGTTTGGGATGGTTTTGCGCCGGCTTTCATATGCTTTGCAAGATACGCCTGCGCTTCCGAAGAAAGCACAGCCATGTGGCTTGCCGCATTAAAGCCTCCTTGTTTGAGGATTGCTAACAAGTCCTTACTTTGAACGCCAAGCTCTTTTGCTAATTCGTATACACGCATGCTTTATCACCTGATCGCAGCGAACTACTGCTCTTTATTGATCATCACCGTCACCAGTAATGTCTTTGTCATCATACAATGTCGGCGCAAGGTCCGAACTTGAGTCTTGCTCCTGCTCATCCTGAGCAAAGAGATTAATATCAGCCTGAGGGGTTGCAAGATCTTGAAGCTGAATTTCCATACCTACAAGCTTGGATGCAAGATTAATATTTTGTCCCATCTTACCAATGGCAAAAGAACGTTGATCGGGCGCCAGCCAAACAACAACCTTGTTGTCGTCAACCACCTCAACCTTATCGATTTCAGCCGGCTTCAGACTTGAGCGAACCAACTTCTCTTGCGAATCCGTTGCTTGAATAAGATCGATTTTTTCTTGTCCCAATTCGCGCAAAATAGGCTTGATACGAGCGCCGCCAACACCAACGCAGGTGCCGACAGGATCGATCTCTTTACGCGTTGAGGCAACGATAAGCTTTGTTTTATAACCTGGAATACGCACAGCTTTTTTGATCTCAACCAAACCTTCAAAAACTTCAGGAATTTCGATTTCCAAAAGCTTCTTTACAAAGTCGGCCGATGCACGATCAAGAAGCAATTGGTAATCACCACGTGCCGATGGAAAAACTTCTTTAAGCAACGCTTTCATAGGGTGACCAATTTTGATGGGCTCGTGCGGAATAATGCCTTCATTGGGCAGCAATGCCAAGACTTCGCCGATTTTAACAGCGTAGCCAGCACGCTCACGCTTGTGAACCGCACCCGTAACAACAGTGCCTTGCTTCTCTTTAAAGTCATTAAAGACGGCGAGTTGCTCAAGGTCTCTGATTTTGCCCGCGATGATTTGCTTGGCGGTCAAAATTTCGATACGGCCAATCGGCTCTTCAAAGGGAACGTTAATGACGCTGTCAATATGCGCTGATGCTTCAAGAGCCTTTGCGCGACGCAGCGAGATCTCATGCTCTTCATCGGTAACCGCAGAGACAACCTTTTTTTCTGTAAAAACATCCACGTTGCCAGATTTGCGATTGAATGAGATATGAAAGGTGATAGACGGAAACCTTTTAACGTATGCAGCACGAATGCCGTCGCATACAATTTCAATAACCTTGTCTCGATCCAGGCCGCGTTCTTCGACTAAGCCTTCAATAACGTCAGTAAGATTCACAGTTCTTTAACCTTTGCTCGCTAGAATATCTAGAATTGTTACTCAAAAGTACGAATAGAGATAGATCCCAACTTCTTTAATAGTACTTAGTTTAAGGCCAAATTCAAAAAAGTGAAGCTTCAGATGCAGCCGTGCCCTTAGAGGCACCTTTTCTGTTTGAATTTTTACAATCTCTTTGATAAAAAAAGTTATCCACAATAACCCCCCTCGCCTATTATTAATATTATAACTAATAATTATATAAACTAATAATAATAGGCGAGCCGTTTTTTGTGGATAACTCGGCCTGAAAACGAAAAAAATGGCGATTTCTACTATGCATTCCCCCTGTCAAACCATTGTTGATAACTTGTTGATAACTTGTGGATAACTTGTGGATAACTTTAAAAACAGGTCCAAAACCGGCTCCAGGAGCATCTATTTTTTTACCCCCTCTCAAA
>JAHFBR010000010.1 GCA_023249955.1 bacterium | reverse complement strand
CACCTTGCAACCACTGTTTGATGCAATTTTAAAGCACATCCCAGTTCCAAAACAGGAATCCGAAGACTTGGGCGTTCTGATTACCAACTTGGATTATTCAGACTACTTGGGTCGTATCGCTATCGGACGCGTTTTCCGCGGAGAGATTTCATTGAGCAAGCAAGTAATTGCATGCAAAGATGATTTTGTTGGCGCACCGGTTAAAATTATTAAGTTGTATCAATTTGACGGCATCAAGCGTGTCGAGGTTCCAACTGCTGAATTTGGCGACATCATCGCTATTGCAGGCGTTGAAGAAGACATCGTCATTGGCACAACGTTGTGCGATGTGGGCAAGCCTGCTCCGCTTCCGTATATTGCGGTTGATGAGCCTACGCTTTCCATGTACTTCTCAGTCAACAACTCACCATTCGCTGGTCGTGACGGCAAATTGCTAACATCACGTCAAATTCGTGATCGTCTGTTCAAAGAAACAAAGGTCAACTTGGCACTGCGTGTAGACGAAACCGATACTCCTGAGTCATACAAAGTTTCTGGCCGCGGTCAGTTGCACTTGGGCATTTTGATTGAAACCATGCGCCGCGAAGGCTTTGAGTTGCAACTTTCTGCTCCTGAAGTAATTTACAAGACCATTGATAATGTTAAATGCGAACCGTTCGAGCTTTTGACGCTTGATATCGAAGAAGAGCATCAAGGCATCATCATGGAAAACCTGGGTAAACGCCGCGCACTCATGCAAAACATGATTCATCATGGCACCGGCAAATTGCGTCTTGAATTTAAGATTCCTGCACGCGGCCTGCTTGGTTTCCGTGGTCAATTTATGACCGATACCCGCGGCACCGGCTTGATGAGCCACCGTTTTATGTGCTATGAGCCTTATGCTGGCGATATTCCAACCCGTACCAAGGGCGCCATGGTTTCTATGGAACAGGGCACCACAACGGCATACGCTCTTGATGGCTTGCAACCACGCGGCATCCTGATGATTGCGCCTGCACAAGAAGTGTATGAAGGCATGATTGTTGGCGAACACAGCCGCGATAACGATCTTGATGTTAATCCAAGTAAAAAGAAAAAGCTGACCAACATGCGTGCGTCCGGTACTGATGACGCCGTCAAACTTGCGCCACCACGCACCATGACGTT
The DNA here is from genome assembly GCA_023249955.1 of bacterium. Classification (GTDB taxonomy): domain Bacteria; phylum Babelota; class Babeliae; order Babelales; family RVW-14; genus JAHFBR01. Next base: position 15,351 of record JAHFBR010000010.1, on the reverse strand, counting down.
GGAAACAGCAATGGATTGGATTAATCCTGACGAGCTGATTGAGGTAACACCGGTCAACATTCGTCTGCGTAAACGTTACCTGAGACCAGGCGATAGAAAGCGCAACGAATAATAATCGCATTACTGTTGAAAAAAAAGCGGGCCTCGAAAATTCGAGGCCCGCTTTTTTATTAGTGAATATTTTCTTACGCTGACTTTATTGCCATGGCAATCAGTAGTGGAAGCTTATGAACAAACGCTCCATCCTCTTTAAGCTGCTCTGAGGGCAACAGATCGTAATAATACGTTGCAACGTCCTTAATAAATTCTTTTTGTAGCTCCAAATCCCCAAGTGCTTTAATTGCTTCAATGTCACTGGCAAATGCAAAGACCCAGTCTGCAAACTTATCAATATTTTGAAATGGGTACTCTCGTTGCAATGGAGTAACCTTAATAGGTGTTAATCCGACGCTCGTGAAAAGAGCAGATAATCCTTCAACCGTCTGTGGATAATAATGTTGAGCATCACAATAATCGGTAAAATGGTCTGCCCATTTGTCAGTTCGAGTAGTAACCGTAAACGCTCTTATAAATATATCATCCATCGGCTGTGCGCTACAACTCAGCAGCAATGGAGCCCCTGGCCTCATGCTAAGTGCGATGTTTTTTAATGCCGCATGCTGATCCTTGATCCAAACCAAGCAGGCAAAACAGGTAACTAGGTCAACCGGCTCCTGCAACGGTTCCATGGTGCATAAATCGCTCCACATAAACTCAAGTCGATCAGGGTTTTGTCCAAAGGCTTCAATCGCCGCACGAATCATGCTGGTCGATTTATCAAGGCCGATAATTTTTGCACCTTCTGGAGCTTTGTTGGCCATGATTGCTGTGAAGTCACCAGCACCACATCCTGCATCAAGAATTCTTTTAAAGAAACTCCAGTCTTTAATAAATTGATCAATGATTGATACCGCCGATTTGACCTGTGGCGATGAGTTTTCTTTATAACGCTGACCATCCCAACCGTCTTGTGCTCCTTGCATGGCACTGAGTGGTACACACGCAGCGCCCAGAACAAGAACTAACGATAAGATTCTCTTCATACAATACTCCCTTTATTTTTTGGTTTTATAATCTCAGCCTACTTTCTCTTTCTTTTCCTCCTCTTTGATCAGCGAAACAATATCACGCACTGACTCGACACGATCTTGCGCAACAATCAGCAATGCGTCTTCGGCCTCTACCACACATACATTACTTACACCCACAAACGCAACAACTTTTTTGGATGCGCAAACCAGATTATCGTGTGCATCAACGCTAATCACACGCGTCTTGGTCTCTTTTTCGTGCTGCGCCTTGAGTGTCAGAAAGGTAGAAAGGGTTCCAACATCATGCCATTCAAAATCGGCTGGAAAAACCACGACCTTGTCGCTCTTTTCAAGCACTGCATGATCAATTGATATGCGCGGAACTTGACTGTACTGCAACTCGTTTTTGCGCTGTGCTTGCACCGCTTGATACAAATCAGGGGCATGCTGCTTGAACTGCTCTAAAAACACTTGCACGCGCCCAACAAAAATGCCAATGTTCCACAGCATATCCCCTTGGTCAAGATAGGCCTGTGCCTGATCTTTGGCCGGCTTTTCGTGAAATTTTTGAACGGGAAAGCACATCCAGCCCGGCACCATACGATCTGCTTGATACTGAATATAGCCGTAGCCGGTTGCCGGAAATGTAGGTTTGACACCCAGCAGGACAAGCTGGTCATAACACGAGGCGTATGCCACTGCAGCACACAGCAGTGATACAAATTTTTCTGGTTGTGGCATAAAGTGATCGGAAGGCAAGACCACAACAACGGCATCTTCATTTTTTTCGTTAATTTCAAGACATGTCGTCAAAATGGCCGGCGCTGTGTTGCGTCCCTCGGGCTCGGCAAACACCGTTGCCTGTTTGCCAATCACTTTTTTGACCGCATCCAGCTGTCCTGTGTTGGTGACGACAACAAGATGATTTTTATTTTTTACCAGCGGCTGCACACGATGCACGGTCTGCTCAAGCAGCGAGCTACCGTTAATAAACGGTAATAACTGCTTGGGACGAGCCTGCGAACTAAGCGGCCACAAACGTTCACCACTGCCCCCGGCCAGCACGACAAAAAAGGTATCTTTCATGACTTTGTTTTTGGCACCTGGCGACGAGGTTTCTCGCATGCCATTAAGTGATGCGGATGCTGTGCCCAAAACAAGCACCAGCGAAAAAAGTTTCTTCATGCAACGCTCCCCTTTTTTTTGGTTTTATTATTTCTGTCTCCTCTGCCACACAAACTGAAGCAGATGCAACAAAAGAATATTGCAGAAAATACCAGCACCCAGTGCAGCACCGGCGGTAACAAAAACACCGTGACTCATAACCAAGTTACCAGCGACCAAAAACGCAACGGCTGTTGAAGCACCGGTTGGCAGCGCAAAGGCCACTTGGCTTTTGACCAGGTCAATGTGATACGAGCCTGCGCTAGCCGCCGACATTAACATAACGTCAGCAATGGGCGAAATATGATTACCAATCACGGCACCTGAAATGATCGCTCCCAAAACAGGCGCAACCATCGGTGCATCGATCAATTCAAAGGGGATGGGGAGATGCAAAAATGGTGGCAGCATGCGCAAGGCAAGTGGAATCAGCATGCCAATGGTTCCCCAGGCAGTTCCCATCAGAATAGAGATCAGTGCAGAAAACACAAAGATCATGGCCGGCAGGTACAACACATTCAGCTGACCAGCCAGAATACGTGCCAGATAGCTGCCTGTTTCAAGATCTTTTGCCAGAATATTGCTGAGCGTCCAAATCAACATAAGCATGATAATAGAGCTTCCCATCAGGCTGCTTCCATCGCGTAAAATCTGTGGAAGATCGCGACAGGCAATTTTTTTGCGCACACACAAAAAGATAAACGTCGCCACCGCTGCAATAAGACCACCCATAAAAAAGCAGGCGTAAATATTGGTATTTTGCAACGCTTCGAGCAATGAATTTTGGCCACCCATCACCCACCATCCACCGGTAATGACAATCGCACCTACCACGGCTGCAAAGAGCGTTATGATCGGCAGCAAGAAATCAACCAGGGAACTCTTTTTTTTCTTGGCCTCAGAAAGCTCGCCAACGCGACGCGTGATGGGCATCTTTCTGCCAAAGAGCTCACCGGTTGTCTGCGCAATGCGCTCATGACGACCAAGCAACCCGTAGGATACGCGCATGGAAACCATGTACCACAGCGAAACAATGACGATAAATGCGTACAGCATAAATGGTATGCATGCAGTATACAAATACAATGGATCGGTAAGAATGATGGTGGAGGCAGTACGCGTTGAACTCACACCAGAGTTGCGCAACTGGCCCACAATTTCAGCAACCCAACTAGAGAGCGGGACAATCACTGCAAGTGGTGCAGCAACAGCGTTCACCAGCAGCGCCAGCTTAACGCGTGGCACTTTAAAGCGATCGGTAATTGATTGCATTACCGACCCAACCGTCAAGCAACCAAAATAATCATCGATAAAAAAGAGCATGGAGAGCAAAAGCGATGCACGCTCAGCGCCCTGACGCGTGGAGATACGCTTGCTAACGGCATTACCATAGGCATACGCGGCACCAGAGTCATGAATCATGGTAATCAGGATGCCAAGAATAATTAAAAACGCACAGATAAACAGATTTGATCCAGTCCAAAACAACTTCCAGGATGCAAGCTTGCCCAGTTCTGAAACGGCCAACAGACGCGAAAACGCAAAGGTAACCGCGCTCCATGGTTGAAACTGGTGAATGATAAGCGCAGCGCTTGCAATTCCCATGATCAGGGAAAAAAGAATGCGACGCGTTACCGTTGCCAAAAGAACCACAATAAGAGGCGGTACCACCACCAGCCACGTATCCATCATTGTTTTTGACCTTTCACCTAGGTTATTTATAGATTAATAGTTTCTAACTTTCCTGCTAAGTCTGCAAGAGCTGAATCCAAAACTTCAAGGCTTTGGGGCGATTCACCAGAACAACCACATAAAATCGATTGTAACTCAGCGGTTGCTTCACATCGCGATGCTTCATCGCGCAGCTCTTTACTGAATGTGATTGCTCTCTCTGACCATGCGTTTCGCAACATCGAATATGTTTTTGTCACTACATCATGCGTGAAAACACAACCCACACCACTCAGCGTCGAGCTTGGTAATTCAACATACCCGTCACCCCGCAATTTCAATACAATGGTTGAGTACAAAATTTTCTGCATTGCTTCAAAGCGAACATTATCAAAACAAACTATCTCACGATATGGCACAAGTGGACATCCATTTAAATAAATTGGATGGCAACACTCCACGCTAACACTATTAAAACCACCAAAAACAAGAATTGCATGCTCTCGCAAAATCATGCTTGCTATGTCAGGATTATTCACCATCATCTGCCAATGTTCAGCAAAAGGTGAGTTGTCCTGAAATATTGCGGGTGCTAGGCACAAATAATGATGTGAGACTTCAAACAAATAACTATGCGTAAGTATAATCACAACTTCATGGGCAATCATATGCCAATCGAGAGACACATATGTATTCCAAGCCTGGGCTTGTCGATGAATAATCGCTCCCCATATTTTAGCACATACGCCAGGACTATATCTCCCGCCAAAGGTTTTTTTAATAACAGCAAGAGCAAGGTCGTAGACGGCGTACGAGCTGATGCCCCTACACGCAACGGTTGCTTCGGCTTGTTCTGCAATAAACTTGATATTGTCTTCATCCAAAAGGCTTTCCGTAACCAAGTCGTAATACATCTCAAGCTTCCATGCATCTACATAGTGATGCGTCAACATGGCTCTGCAGGATTCATAAGCATTCTCTTTGGTAAAACAGACAAACGCCGCAGAAGCAGCACCATGAGAAAATATCGCAACCGTCACTATCATCATGAAAAATCGTCGCAGCATCATAGTATTCACCTTAGAATCAGAAACAAAGCATCAAAACTGTATTTTTTAAAAACATTTTTTTGTACACTACAGCAGGATTTTATGAACCATACAAGTAGGGCCCATGAATAAATCGCTTAAAAATATTTTGCAAACCATCATTCCCGCAGAGCATGCCTGGAAAATTGAACTTTTCAAGCAGTGGGACGATATTATCGGCCCGCGCATGAAAAATAAAGTTAGCATCGAAAAGATTGTCGATGATATCATGTATTTGCGCGTTTGTCACCCTGCCTGGGCTCAAGAAATCATGATGCTGTCGTCGCTTTTAAAAGAAAAAATTAACGCTCGCCTCAAAGAGCCAAAAATTGCCACCATTCGCCTGCATCAACGCGTGGTGCAAAAGACGGCAGGAGCTCAAAAATCATCCCGCAGCGCGACACCTATCACCGTGCCGCCGGCCACCTTGCACCAGGAAGAACTCAGCATGCTTGCTCCGCTGGCCTCTTCCGAGTTACAATCAAGCGTTGCAGCATATTTTGTACGTTGCAAATCAATACAAAGGAGCAAGGATGAAAAAAAATAGCGTAGTATGCGTTGTTCTGTTGGCTAGTACGCTGGGAAGCGCCTGTTCAGCAGCAGCACCGGCAAAAATAAAAAAAGTGTCGCAAAAATCTCAGCGTCGTGAGATTGAGCTGGTTCATGATGCACCGGAACATCAACACAAATACTTTCTATCGTTGAGTGCAAGCTATCAACATGCAAGCGGCAAAATTCCTCAAGCCCTGGAGTCTTTCAATCGCCTGCTGGAAAATAATCAATCACCGCACAGCTACAACGGCTTTGTGCACTTTCTTTTTGATGTGGGACAATTTAAAGCGATCGCTGATTTGTACGAACGGCATAGCGCCACTTTTGATAAGGCCTTTGAGGATGATATCGAGATTCGACTGATCATTGCGCAATCATACGCCAACCTTAATCAGGATGCAAAAGCCGAGGATATGTTCATCAAAATTGCTACCAAATATCCAGACAACGAACAGGTAGCATATTTTGCCGCACTCGCATATCTCAAGAACAATCAGAACGACAAAGCAGAAGAGTTTATTAATAAGTGCCTCAAAAATCCTCAGCTCAAGCAACGCCACTTTTTGTTTCACTTTTTGTACTCAAAAGTACTTATCCAACAACATAAACTGCCACAAGCACTTGAGCAGATCGAAAAAAGTTTGGAGCTGTTCCCCAAATTTGACCGTGCGTGGCTGTTTAAGGCAGTCGTGCTGGAGCAGATGGGCAAAATTAACGAGGCCATCAGCGGCTACAAACAATTTTTAGATTTAGCTGGGCGCGACGAGATGGTTGAAAAACAGCTGGCCCAACTGCTGTTTTCGCAAAACAGATTTACCGAAGCGCGCTCGTATCTGAAGCGTTCAAACGTCAACTCTCCGGAATATCTTTTTGAGTTGGCCATCATCGATTTTAAAGCAAACCGCCACAAAAAAGCACTCGCATCGCTTGATAAGGCAATCAAACTTGAACCAAAATTTGTTAAGGGGCGTTTGTTAAAAGCAGAAATCTTGTTGCAGAACAAGCGCGTCTCGGAGCTGCTTGCATTCCTGCGCGACTGGATCAAGCAAGACTTTGATGATCTTTCAGTCGTTCACACCTTCCTGCTGACGCGCAAGGCGGGCGTACACCCTGCTGCACTGATCAGAACATTGCAGGAGCTTGAAAAAATTAAGCCTCACGTAAACATTCTTGCTGCCCTGGCAGATTTGCACCTAGAGTCAAAAAATTATAAGCAGGCGCTGGAGTATTATCAAAAACTACTTGCTCAAACCACTGATAACGACGTGAAATCAAAAGTGCTCTTTCAGATCGGCTACATTCACTTCGCCACCAACCAACCAACGCTGCTGGAATCAACGCTGCAACAAGCACTGACCTGCACACCAGTATACCCATCGGTTTATAATCTGCTTGCTTATCATTACGCCGATCACAATAAAAATCTTGATCAGGCGCTTGAATTGATAGAAAAAGCACTTGCAATAGCACCGGATTGTTACTACTATCTTGATACCAAAGGGCTCGTACTGCTCAAGCAGGGCAAACATGCACAGGCACGCGAGTTATTTGTTAAAGCTCTGGAGCAATCACCTGATGATCAAGTTATCAAAAAACATCTTTCGATGACGCAGGAAGCAACACCATGAGAAAAAAAACAGTTTTTTTTGTCGCGGCTGGATCGGGCGGTCATATTTTGCCTGCACTGCAATTGGCGCAACAGTGGCATCACTGGCATCCTGATGGACGCATCGTTTTTTTTACCGGCACGCGTGAACTTGAAAAAAAGATTGTAAAAAACAGCACCATTCTGACACGCGTTGTTCATTTGCCGTTGCGCACCTTTTCGCTTCGACGCTGGTGGAGTATTCCGTTGGTTATGGCCAATGTTTTGTCACTGTTTTTCAAAAGCATTTTTTATACGCTGTGGTATCGGCCAGAGCGCGTGATCAGCACCGGTGGCATGATGGCAGTACCCTTTGGGCTCGCCGCCTACGTCACCCGCAAAAAACTTGATGTGCACGAACTGAATGTTTTGCCGGGCAAAGCGATTAAAGCGCTCTTTCCTTTTGCAAGTACTATTTACTGCAGCTTTGCCCAGACGCGTCCGCACTGCCGCTGGGGTGTTTTTGATTTTACGCATAAGTTTCAAGAGGCTGAATACCCACTTCGTTTTACACAAAATGATTTAACGCATGACACCGCAGCCATCATGCAACGCATGAACCAAGCGCTGGCAAAGCGCAACGCTTCACATTTTTTTAACGCATCCAAGATGACACTGTTTATTTTGGGCGGCTCGCAAGGCTCTGCTCTGCTGAATAATCTGATAAAAAATTTTATTGAACAGAACCCAGTACTGGCACCACAGCTTCAGGTTATTCATCAAACGGGCGCCTTTCAGGAGCAGCCATGGGAAACGTGGTACGCCAGTCACAAAATTGCAGCATTTACGTTTAGCTATGACGAACGCGTGCACGATTATTACGCCCTTGCTGACCTGATCATTTGCCGCGCAGGAGCCGGAACCATGTTTGAAATTGCGTTCTTTCAAAAACCTTGCATTGTCATTCCGCTCAATGCACCAACCACAACGCATCAAAAGTACAATGCTCTGGCCATGGCTGAACGCTATCCGGCGCTGTTCACGGTTTTATTGCAAGAAGCGATCGTCAGCAACCCTGAACTTTTTGCTGACGCACTCAAGCGTCATGGCGTATGCGAAAAAAATAATCATCCAGAACAATCTGTGATAAACTGTATCCCCGCTTAAAACATGTGTAGCGCTTCAATATAAAGGACTTTTGTATGTATCCACGTTTATTACATATTTATGGTCCATTGTGGATTCAGTCATATGGCGCCATGATTGCCATCGGCTTTCTGGTATTTTTATACTTCTCAAGCCGCGACCCTCTGCGCAAAAAATTGATTTCGCAAGAAGCATACTTAAACACCGTTTTTGTTGGTTTGGTAAGCGCCGTGATCGGTGGACGCTTGCTGTATATCCTAACACACGTCGATGAGTTTGCCGGTCGCTGGATTGAAACAGTGTATCCATGGACGGGTGGGCTGGTGGTTTTGGGCGCCATTGTTGGCGTGCTTGTGGGCGTCACCACGTACCTACGCATCAATCGAGTTCCGGTATTGCCACTCTTTGATTTGGGCGCTTTGTATGCACCACTAATGCAATCAATTGCACGTTTTGGCTGCCTATTCGCCGGATGCTGCTACGGTGCTTACGCCCCGCATCTGTGGTGGGCAATAACCTTTACCAATCCAGACGGTTATGCACCACTGTATGCACCACTCCATCCAACACAAATTTATATGAGCCTGATTTCACTTGGTATTTTTGTGGTGCTTAAAATGCTTGCATCACATTTACTCACGCGACCAGGCACCATGCTGGCAACATTTTTGATGCTGGAAAATCTAGCGCGTTTTACCATTGATTTTTGGCGTGGTGACCGCGAAACATTGGTTGCGGGACTCTGTGGCACCAAGCTTTCATATTTTCAATACCTTTCGCTTGCGGGATTTGTACTTTCTGGCGGCCTTCTGATTGCACTGTTGATAAGAGATAAAAAGAGATAACCGATTACTACACCATGTCACTATTTGTTTATTTAAAAGAAAAACTTCCTATTCTTGATGTCATCACCGATTTTGTTCAGGTTAAACCGGCTGGACATTATTGGAAAGGACCGTGTCCTTTCCACGCCGAAAAGGATGCGTCGTTCACCGTCAGCCCGGATAAACAGATCTTTTATTGCTTCGGCTGTCACGCTTCGGGTGATGTGGTCAGTTTTATTGCTCGCGTTGAAAATTTGACCCAACGCGAAGCAGCACAGTATTTGGTTGATCGTTACAAAATCTCTGTGCCCAACCATCTTGCGCAAACTAATCAAGCGTCGCAGCAAGAAAAAGATGAAAAAGAGCGCTACTACCTATTGTGCGCAGCAGTCAGCGCATGGGCACACAAAAATTTGCTGGCCAACAAGGCGGCCATAAAGTATCTGAAAGAGCGCCAGCTTTCTGAGCAGTCCATCAAAACATTTCAACTGGGCTACTTCCCCAGTGGCACAACGGCCATGAACATTTTCATGAAAGATCTGAGCAAAGAAAATTTTTTGCTTAAAGATTTGCAAGAGCATGCTCTGGTTATGGAAGGTCGCGCCTCACTCTACTCTCCCTTTGAAGAGCGCATTTTGTTCCCCATCAAAGATAGCATGGGGCGTAACTGCGGCTTTGGCGGCAGAATTTTTAAGCCAGGGGATGAGCGACCAAAATATTACAACAGCAAAGAATCCGACGGCTTTGAAAAGGGCAAAATCCTGTTCGGCTTTGATATGGCCAAAAAACCGCTCCACGCCGCTGGCATTGGGTACTTGGTTGAGGGTTACATGGACTGCATCATGATGCACCAGGCCGGCTACCAAAACACCGTCGCCACCCTGGGCACCGCATGCACTCTGGAGCACCTAAAAATGCTTGCCCGCTACACACATACGCTTTTTGTACTGTATGATGGCGACCAAGCCGGCCAAAAGGCTATGCTCAGGCTAACTGAGCTGTGCTGGGAGGTGAACTTGGAGCTTAAAATTGTAACGCTGCCAGCGGGACAGGACCCGGCATCCTTTTTAAGCCAAGGAGGCGATTTGCAGGACCTGGTTATCCATGCAACCGATATTGTTACTTTTTTTATTAATGCGACAGGGTCGAATTTTACTAACAAACCCCTTTCGCAGAAGCTGGCTGTTGCCGAAAAAATTACGACTATCATTGCCAAAATACCCCACCAGTTCAAGCGCGATCTCTTACTCCACCACACCGCCTCCATCACCCAGTTGCCGTTTTCGTCCCTCAAAGACCTGCTTCAGCGCCAAAGCAAAACCCCGGTCGCCCTCCCGCCAGAGGCTATGGCCGACCAACCAGAAAAGGGGGATTTTACTGAGTCTGACGAGGTCCTTTTGCTGGAAGAAAAAATTTTTTCTGCTATACTTAACGGTCTGCAGGCATCAATGAACATTCGTGTTCCTGACGATATACGACCGTATTTTTCTGCCCACGCACAAGGCGTACTTCAAAAACTTGATACGTATCTGGCCAATGAGAGCGCACAAATGCTCCTGGCCCCTTTTTTAGATACGCTTGATGAGACCACTAAGGCATGGGCAATACGCATCAGCATGCAACATGATGCACAAAGCTGTCAGCAGGGAATTGACCATCTTTTTGCACGATTTTATAAACACTATTGGCAGTCAATTGTAAAAGATGTAAAAGCTCAAGTTATTAAGGCAAAACAAGAGCATGATAACCAAAAGGTCCAGGAAGTGTTGGAACGATTTGCACAGCTGAAACAAGGGATCTTGCAGAACAGGGGGTTGCTACGATGAAAACGAAAAAGATAACAAAATCATACACGGCCAAAAAACATTCTCAAACCAAGAAGGTTGCCAAAACTATGCCTAAAGCACGTCACGGTGTTCAAAAAAATAATCAAAAGAAATCCAAAGATAAGGCAAAAAAAGGCGGCATAGCCAAAGGTTTCGCCAGAGCCTTTTCATCGATTAAAGAGGCGGTAAAAAACGTTGTTAAGCCAAGCGCTTCCAAACAAAAACCTCCTGCAAAGCCAACTCCTAAACCTGTTGCCGTAAAACCAACAGTTGTTCCAGCACCGGTAAAAATTAAAACCGCTGAACCAATCAAAGTTCCTGTTGCCAAACAGGTAGCGCCTGCCAAGCCTGCCGCTCCCGCCAAGGCAATCAGTACGGCAAAACCAGTGCCTGCTCCTAAGCCGAAACCCGTAGCAAAAACTCCTGTAAAATCTACCCCTCTGGTTGGAACAGGCAAGTTCGAGAAGGGCAAAAAGCCCATTCCTGCCACCGCCAAACCGGCAAAAATGGGCCCAGTTCTTGAAGACGAGGTAAGCGAAACCCTTGAGGATATGGGCGATCTGGTAATACTGCCCGATGAAGAAGGACTATCACAAAGCCTTAAAAGCATCGATAAGCAAGTTGTCACGTTGGTTGAAAAAGGCCGCAACGAAGGCGTCTTGACCTATGAAGAGCTGTTGGGCTTTAATCAGCGCCACAAATTGAACGAAGAGGATGCCAACGAACTTGTTCGTATTCTTGAACGAGAAAACATCGATCTGATTTCGCAAGACGAGCTTGAAGCAAGCAGCAAAGACTTTGATGGCTTGATTGAAAGCGTCAGCGGCACCAAACCAGCATTTGAGCAAATTACACCAGACCTGGAAGCAAGCCTGGACACGGCTGAACTTTCAACTGAACTCAGCGAAGAAGATTATTACGAAAAAGACCTTGAGCGCCTTAAGGGCCTCATGGAGCCAAGCCAGCTCAACGATCCGGTTAAACTGTATCTCAAAGAGATCGGCAAAATTCCACTCTTGAATAAAGAGACGGAAAAAGTAATCGCCGACAAAATTGCCGATGGTAAGCGCGAATCGATCGAAGCAATTTCGCAATTTCCATTTGTGCCAAAAGATCTGATGGGCTTTGAAGAGCGCATTACCAAAGATCCATTGTTCCTGAAAGATCTGATTCAGTTTTCTGATTTTGGTGAAGACAATTCGCCTAAATTTGAAGAGGAAAAAATCAAGCTGATTGCTGCCATCCAAAACATCAAAGACATTGTGGCAAACGAAGATAAGATCTATCGTTCGTATCGCACACAGCTTGATTCGGAGAGCAAGAAAAAAGAAATGCTTGCAAAGGTCGAAGAAAATCGCCAGCAAGTGGTCCTGGCAATCAGAGCCATTAAACTTTCCAACAAACAGATCAGAAAGTTTGGCAAAAAGATTGAAAAGTTCGTGCTCAAAATCCATGAAAAAGAGGATGAGGCAAAAACTGCAGAATCCAAGCTCAAATTCTATCAGAGCATCAAAAAACCGACCGCTGAGGATCTGGAACAAATCGCAACCTTGGACACCGTTGTACGCAGCGGCCACAAAATCATCAAAAAGGTTGAGGCCGAAGCCGGTTTGAGCAAAGAAAAAATTCTTAAGCTTTTTAGAAAATTTGTGGTTGCGCAAGCAAAAGACAAGTCGGCAAAAGATGACTTGGCTCGTGCAAACTTGCGTCTGGTTGTTAACATTGCCAAAAAATATATCAATCGTGGCCTACACTTTCTTGATCTGATTCAAGAGGGTAACATTGGTCTTTTGAAGGCGGTTGAAAAGTTTGAATTTGAACGTGGCTTTAAATTTTCTACCTACGCAACTTGGTGGATACGTCAAGCCATTACCCGTGCCATCGCTGACCAATCGCGTACCATCCGCGTTCCAGTACACATGGTTGAAACACTCAGCAAGATCAACAAGATCACGCGTACCTACGTTCAAGAAAAGAGCCGCGAACCGAGCTACACCGAATTGGCCAAAGAGCTTAATCTTGATGAGAAAAAGATCAAAAACATTATCAAGATCTCCAAAGAGCCGGTATCGCTGGAAACACCGGTTGGTGATAGCGATGATACTTACTTGAAGGATTTCATCGAAGACGAAAATGAGTACTCACCCGTTGATGCCGTGATCAATGAAGACCTCAAAGAAAAGGTCCGTGAAGTGCTCAAGACGTTGACCCCACGTGAAGAAAAGGTACTCAAGATGCGCTTCGGTATTGACGTTGCATCTGAGCACACCCTTGAAGAGGTTGGTAAAGACTTCTCGGTCACGCGTGAACGTATTCGTCAGATTGAGGTCAAGGCGTTGCGCAAATTGCGCCACCCTTCACGCAGTAAAAAGCTGACGGCATTTATTGAAAAAGAGCTTGAGGGCAATACGCCTCCAAGCGATTCAAATGAGTAAATGAAAATTCTCCACTTCATCACCAGCTTAAAAATTGGCGGCGCAGAGCAAGCATTATGTAACATGCTTGCTCTGCTGCAGCACCAGGGCTTCCAGCATCACGTCGCCTATTTTTATGACGGCCCACACGTACAAACGCTTCACAAGTTGGGCATCCCAACCTATCAGATCAAAGGTCTGTTTCATCACTACGACCCGATAGCACTGCTTCGTTTAAAGAAACTTATTCGCCACATAAAACCTGATGTGCTGCACACGTCACTGTGGTCTGCAAACATCATCGGCCGCTTGTTGGGACGCATGCACAAGATTCCTGTGGTGTGCGATCTGCACGGCAACTGCACCAAAGAGGGTTTTATTCGCAACATGCTGGATCGCCTTACCGCCGCCATGCCCTATCGCACCGTCGCAGTTGCAGATGCCGTCGGCACAGCATACAAACAACACATTTTACCCGCACGCAAACATACACAGCTGGTGGTCATCAAAAATGGCATCGACGTTGACCGCTTGCACGCCCAGGCCTTTGCTCAACCACTGGAACGAGCAGATCTTGGATTGGAACCGAACGCTTTTATTGTTGGAGCCATTGGCCGCTTGGAGCCCATTAAATCATACGATGTGCTGATCAGAGCCTTTGCGCAGTGGTGCAACGCCACAACAGCCTCTCAACCGCGCAACTTAGTACTGGTTGGTGATGGATCTCAGACCGAAAAACTTAAAGATTTAGTACGCCAGTTGGGCATTGCGCAGCTGGTGATTTTTGTGGGCGCACGCACCGACGCATGCCGGTTTTACCCACTCTTTAACTGCTTTGCACTGTCATCGCAAAGCGAGGGGCTCTCGCTTGCCCTGCTGGAAGCCATGAGTTTTGGGCTACCGGTTATCTCAACCTCCCATTTGCAGCATCATGACGTCATAGAACATAGCATCAACGGTCTACTGGTACCTTCAAACGATGTGACGGCGTACACTGCCGCACTCAAGCAACTTTATGATACCCCGCTCCTGCGACACAGCATGAGCGCCGTGAACAAAAAAATTATTGATAAACAATACCGCATACAGCGCGTTGTTGAACAGTATCGTACAATCTTTACCGCCACAGCAAAATCTTCAGACTGCAATTAACCAATCGTCGCTCCAGCTAGGCTAAAACAAGCTGTAATTAACCTGGGAGTCGTGTATTCAATTAAAAAATAGTAGAAAAATAGTTTGATTTTTTTATGCACCTTCGGTACAATCATATCGTCTCTGAATTTCAGATGACACTTAAATTTAGATAACCTCCATTTCCCCTGTCCAAGGCGTTCGTCTGGATGGGGGTTTCTTATTTCTAGCATTAAGAGTGTTACTGTGACGGCATATAAAATCATCGTTTCATACGACGGCACCGACTTCCATGGCTGGCAGATTCAGCCACAGGATGTTACCGTGGTTTCAACGCTTCAGAGCTCCTGGCAGCGCCTTTTTGGTTCGGCCATCAGCATCGTTGGCGCTTCGCGCACCGATGCTGGGGTTCACGCGTTGGGCCAAGTTGCCCGTTTTTATGCCGAACCACCGGCCAGGCTGAGCACCGAAGAGCTACGTACCGTGTGGAATGCACACCTGCCCAGCAGCATTCACATCCGAAGCCTAGAGCTGGCGCCACCCGGCTTTCGTCCGTGCGCCAACGTCAAACAAAAAACATACTACTACGTACTTTTTTTGCGGCGCCCACTGCCCTTTGTAGCACGCTTTGGCTGGTTGTACCGTTTTATTGATCAGGTTGATCATGAAAAGTTTTTTAACTGCCTGCAGCTGTACAAGGGCACGCACGACTTTGGGTCGTTTTGCAAAATCGAAACTGATGACGTCACCACTATTCGTACGATTGATGACATCACCGTCAAACCGCTCAAGCGCTGGGGCGCACTTTTGATCACCATTAAAGGCCCCGGCTTTGCCCGCTTTCAAATACGGCGCATGATTGGTTATGCACTGGATGTTG
>JAHFBR010000009.1 GCA_023249955.1 bacterium | reverse complement strand
GGCAGTGCACCAATAAACTGATGCCTCATCGGGAGCAAATGCCCACAAGAATGTTGAGCGAGCATAGGTCAAATAACCGCCGGTGGAGTGCATTAATCCCTTTGGTTTTCCCGTGGTGCCGGAGGTATACAAGATAAATAATGGATGCGTTGATTCTACGGGTACCGGCTCAACAAAGTCTTTGGCTTTGAGCAATTCATCGTGTAAAAAGGTATCACGTCCTGCAACCATGTCGATGGCGTCATCAAAGCGTTTGATGACCAAAACATGCTTGACCGACGGTGATTGTGCAACAGCATCATCAACAATTTTTTTCAACCAAATCTTGTTGCCGCGGCGCAGGCCGGCATCAGCAGTGATAACAACTTTTGCTTGGGTATCGGCAATGCGATCTTGAAGCGACTGACTGCTGAAGCCAGAAAATACCACGGAATGTGTGGCGCCGATGCGTGCACACGCAAGCATCATGGCTGCAGCTTGTGGTGTCATGGGAAGATAAATCATGACAATATCGCCTTTGGTGATGCCAAGGTTTTGCAGTACGCTGGCGTACTGGTTGGTCATTGCAAACAGCTGTTGATACGTTACCTGTTGTGTGTTGCCTAGCTCATCTTCCCAGAGGATGGCAACTTTATCTTTGCGTGGTCCCTGTAGATGGACGTCGAGGCAGTTGTATGACGCATTTAGCTCGCCGCCAGCAAACCACTTGGCAAAGGGCGGATTCCATTCAAGCGTATTGTCCCATTTTTTGGACCACGAAAGTTTTTCTGCCTGTTCATGCCAAAATGTTTTGATGCTTTCTATGTCTAACGCTGGTCGCATGATTTTGTTCTCCGTGTGATTTGATGTTGTCTGTTCACCACCACAACCCCCTAATGCTACAATGATCCCCACCCACAAAATACGTTTCATAGTTCACCCAAAATGTTAAAATGATGCACAACACCCCACAGTTATACCCGTAATAAAAAAAAAGAACAAAAGGGTCTGGGTTTTTTGGAGAGATATTATGAACAGAAGATTTGTATCAAAAATATTTTTGTTAGCGGTGATTCCATTATTGTTTGGGCACTATGTCATGAGTGCAGCGGTTAATATCACTCAGCAACCAGAACCAAAAAAATACCGCTACTATCTTGCCGCCTGTGCCTTTTTCCAGAATGAGGCTCCGTATCTGAAAGAGTGGATTGAGTATCATCGTATTCAAGGGGTTGAGCATTTTTATCTTTACAACAATGGCAGCACTGATAATTATTTAGAAGTTCTTACTCCCTACATTGCTCAAAATGTGGTTGAACTTACCGATTGGCCTTGTGCACCTAGTGTTCAAGCCTGGATGTCAGACCAAATGAAGGCTTACAATCACTGCATCAAGCAGTGTAAAGATGATGTGCAATGGTTGGCGGTTATTGATATTGATGAATTCATTGTTCCGCTGGATAGAGAAAATCTTGTAGCCTTTTTAAAGGATTACGACAGCAAGCCTGAAGTTGGAGCAATAAAAATCAATTGGCAGCTGTATGGTACATCCAATTTGCCCTGTATTCCTCCTGGAAAATTGATGATAGAAAGCCTGATTTTTAAAGCACCTTGGAATTATTATCCAGCTGCTAATGGTGTCATGAAAATGCCGAAGGATATTGATAATGCTCAGGTAAAATCAGTCGTTAGGCCACGTGCTGTAAAAAAATTTCAAATTCATATTGTAGACGAGCACTATCCAGGATTTTATTCAATTCCACGGGAACATATCGATGCCTGTCGGCAGCCTATTCAGGTTGACCGAATCTGTATTAACCATTATTGGACCCGTGCAGAAGATTTCTTGCACACGGTGAAGTTTGCTCGGCGTAAGCGTATTATGGATGAAGAGAATCTTGCGGTGCTTATGCAGAAGTTGCAAGATCTTAATCACGAGAAAAATACTTTTATTCATAAATGGTTGCCAGAGCTTAAACGTCGATTAGCGGTAGCATGATGTGCAACATTTACCGTTTTGTTTGGGACTAGGCAAAGAAGACTTAACCATCGACTGTAAACGTGATAAAGTATCTATGTTATGTGCCCATATCCCTCGACATGGCTCGGGACTAAAGGCAGATGAATCTTTTGAAGTTACAAGTGCCCATAGCTCAGGTGGATAGAGCGAGCGTTTCCTAAACGCTAGGCCACAGGTTCGAATCCTGTTGGGCACACCAGCCTTCGCGCTAACGCGCTATGGCTGGGTAAACCAGCTTCTTCAAATGAATGATTTACACAAGAGAATTGAGCGAAGGCTGTCCCGCCGTAGCTTTACGCGTAGGCGGACGTTCGCTAAAGCTTCAGCTAGCATGCCAGTTTCTTTAACGGATTAATATTAAACCTAGAAAAAGAACGTTTGCAGTTCACCCGCAAGAGAGTGGTGATGTACGCCGCTTTGTTTTTCATAATTAGGAAGGTTATGAATGTTAACCATCTACGTAGATGCCGATGCTTGTCCCGTAAAAGAAGAAATTTTTCGGGTGGCTATTCGGCATAACTTGCAGGTTTACTTGGTAAGCAATAGTCGCCTTACTATGGTGGTTGATAAAAATGTGCATAAAATACAAGTTGAGTCTGACCTAGATGCGGCAGATGATTGGATAGAAGAGCACATAGAAGCTGGTGACATTGTGGTTACTGTAGATATATTACTAGCAGAGCGATGCCTAAAAAAGGGTGTATGCACCATAAATCCAACAGGCAAAATTTTTAATAGTGATAATATAGGTATTGCAAAAGCAATGCGTAATTTACGGGCTCATTTACGTGAAACAGGAGTAGCTTCAAGTTACAACGCCACTTTTTCCAAGCAGGATCGCTCTCGTTTTTTACGGGCATTGGAAGAAATGATTCAGCTCATAAAAAGACAGTCTTAAACAATGAACATCGCCAATTTGTTACCGTTTTTGCAGAAATGAATCAAGAAAGTGGTAAGTTGGAGATAGAATTATATTCACTTCACAAAATCACCTTGAGTTATCAAGAATTCCTAAGAACACTGGAAACAGCAAAAAATAGGTTAATGATCACTTAAATACGACCAATTGTAGCCAAAGATAGCACATCTTGCTGTATACTTTTCCAGGGAAAAGTTCGAAGTGCAACTAATTGCTCACACCAGTCTTAAATCAGACTTAATTCTTTGGCTATTCAAACAACTTTTTGTATTTCCCGTATCCCTCTTTTTCCAAATCCTCGACGGGAATAAACCTGAGGGCTGCCGAATTGATGCAATAGCGCAATCCTGTTGGTGCTGGTCCATCTTTAAAAACATGTCCTAAGTGTGAATCGCTGTGTTTGCTGCGCACTTCAGTTCTTGTGGTGAACCATCCACGGTCTTTTTTAGTAACGATATTGTCCTGTTCTAAAGGTTTGGTAAAACTTGGCCAACCGGTGCCGGAATCAAATTTATCATCAGAATAAAAGAGTGGTTCGCCAGAGACAACATCGACGTAAATACCAGGCCGTTTGTTATCGCAGTATTCATTGGTGAATGGAGCCTCGGTTTTTTGTTTTTGGGTGACATTATACTGCTGCTGAGTAAGTTTTTGGCGTAGCTCTTTGTCTGAAGGTTTTTTATAGCCTGATGCGGGGAGTGGGCATTGTTGTGGCTTTTTTGCCCATGCTTTTTTTAAAAATTGATCTCTTCCCGAGAATGCACGGTAAAGTTTATAGCGTGTTGGATTTTTTTTGGCATAGTCCTGATGATACTCTTCAGAAGGATAAAATGGTGCGGCTTTAATAATTTCGGTGACGATAGGTTTTGCAAAGCGTCCTGATTTTTCTAATGCCTCTTTAGATGCGGTAGCTAGCTCCTTTTGCTTATCGGTATGATAAAAAATGACCGAGCGGTATTGTGGTCCACGATCTGCAAATTGTCCTCCGGCATCGGTTGGGTCAACCTGGCGCCAGAACATGTCCAGGAGTTGATTATAGGTTGTCTTGCTGGGGTCATAGGTGATTTGTATAGCTTCGACATGTCCCTTGTCAGCATAGTCCTGGTAGGTTGGATCTGGTTCCCTGCCACCGGTGTATCCACTGGTAACGGTGATCTTTGGCATCGCCTTAAATGAAGCTTCAACGCACCAGAAGCATCCACCGGCAAAGGTTGCAACTTCTGTTGTATCAGCAGCGTGTAATGTCATGGTCGTTCCTAAAAGTAGTGTTAGAAAAATAACCAGCATAATTGGCTCCATGGTTTGTGGGTCTCTTTACCTGGATTATGGTCAAAAAGGGGTGAAAGGGGCAATAAAATGATGTTTTTAAGCTATAAGCCCCAGGGGATGAGATTACTACCAAAACAGGCCATTTAACATATGCTCGGAACGTGCTATACTGGATAAATAGCTCAGATGGATCATTCCACCCTGCAAGCTTCAGAATCAGCTTTCATTTTATTCAATTTTACCCAGGAATTTATGTCAAGATACGACAATTCAGATCGAAAACAAGATCAAAAACCATTTTTTAGCGGACCATCAGACAGACCAGGCAGGTTTGATGGACGTGGAGCATCACGACCAGGAAGAAGCTTTGGACCCCCTCGCAGAGGACCAAGCCGACCGGTCAAAAAATTTAACCCTTCAGATTTTATTAAAAAGGTCGAAAAACAGGCAGCTTCAGCTGTTTATGTTCCCAAACATGCGTTTACAGACTTTTTAATTGAAGAGCAGATCAAGAAAAATATTATCAAAAGAGGGTACACGGCACCCACGCCAATCCAAGACCAAGCGATACCGTTGTTGCTTGAGGGCAAGGATTTGATCGGTACAGCAAACACCGGCACCGGCAAAACAGCGGCCTTCTTGATCCCCTTGGTGAACAACCTTTTGACCAAAAAGACCAGCCGGGTTTTGATCATCACCCCGACTAGAGAGTTGGCTGCGCAAATTCAGAGCGAGCTCAACTTCTTTAAAGAGAATACAGGCTTTACCTCGGTTCTGTGCATCGGTGGTTTAAATATTAATTATCAGATCGATCGCCTCAGACAAGACCCTGAATTTGTTATTGGCACACCGGGTCGCTTGAAAGATTTAGAACAAAACAGATTTTTGCAGCTCCATAAATATACTTCAATTGTTTTGGATGAAGTTGATACCATGCTTGATATGGGCTTCATCATTGACATGAAATATATCATTTCAAAGCTGCCGCAAAACCGTCACTCGCTTTTCTTTTCAGCGACCATCTCGCGAGAGATTAAAGACGTGATGGATCGCTTTTTGCGCAATCCTATTTCCATCAGCGTTAAAACGCGTGAAGCTGCTGAAAACGTCAATCAGGATGTCATACAGGTTACTGCAACCAATAAAATCGACGTGTTGCATGATCTTTTGATTAAGCCTGAGTTTACCAAGGTCATCATCTTTGTCAGAACCAAGCGAGCAACCGATAGGTTAGCAAGAAACTTAAAAGAGCGTGGCTTTTTTGTTGCCATCATGCATGGTGACAAGACTCAACAGCAAAGAAAGAAGGCTTTGGCAGCGTTTAAAGAGAACGAGGTCAAAATCCTTTTGGCTACCGACGTTGTTGCACGTGGCATAGATATCGACGATGTTTCACACGTTATCAATTTTGACATGCCACAATCGCATGAAGATTATATTCACAGAATTGGTAGAACGGGACGAGCTAATAAAATTGGCCAAGCGCTGACCTTTATCGAGTCCTGATCATTAAATACGTGAGCTTTAAACAGAAGAGGGGCGGTACATACCGCCCCTCTTCTATTTGTTCAGTGATTGCTTATTTTTGAGCCAACAGCGCCTCAACTTGTGCAAGACGAGTCAACAAATCGGTAAGGCTTGGATCCTGTTTCTGAGCCAGCAGTGCCTCAACCACCGCAAGGCGATCCAGCAATTCGGCAGTGCTCATACTTTGAAGATCCAGTTGTTTCTGTTGTTTTTGATACTCATTCAAAAGCATGACAGCCAAGTCGTGGTAGCGCACTGTTTCTGGCTCTCCATCAGGATTGAAGATGACCAGTTCTGGGAACACTTCCGCAACTTCTTCGGCTATCAATCCGTACTGTATAGTTTCTGACTCATCAGTCTTGTAAACGAAGTTAACGGGGCGTAGTTTGGCAAGGCGTTCTGTAAATGCCATATCCTTTATATCTTTTTTGTAGCGACGTGATGATGATACGGTGCCAAGTTGGCCACTGCTGTCAATAAGTACGGCTACGGCATCTGCAGCACCCGTTGTTACCCCGCGAATTCCTGCAATAAAACATTTAGTTTGTTCTAGGGCGGTACCAATTCGAATGACCCCTACATCTCCGGACGTTCCAAAGTCGCCAATGTCGATATTGGAATGGTCTGCTAACGTAAGATCTGCGCCCGCCTCCCAGCCAATGGCGATGTTGCGGTAACCGGAGGCTAAATTATTAAGACTGGCATAGCCGATCGCGGTATTTGCATTGCCGGCAGTGTCTATAGACTGGAGACTGTACCTGCCAATGGCGGTATTCTCGTTAGCCGTAGTTAGACTAAAAAGACTGTTATGGCCAACCGCAGTATTGGAGACACCCGTGGTTGTCTTAGAAAGACCGCCTTGGCCAAGCGCGGTATTAGCACCACCAGTCATAGAAGTATTACCCGCTGTAGATCCAACAAATGTATTACCGGATCCAAAGTTGTGAAGAAATCTGGCCCCACCAATTTGTAGTGATCCTGCATTGGCAGATGTTGTGTCGGGGAGATTAATACTGCCACTGAACTGTGTTGTGACGGCCGGACTGATGGGATCAATATCATTGGTGAACAACGTTTTGCCTGCGATTATGGTGGTGTTACCACGCAGTGTTGATGAACCGGAAACCGTCAGATCTCTGCCGTTACCAACATGGAGATGACCGCTAAAGTGAGTGCTATTACCACTTGTCGGATCAATCTCGTTAGTGAATAACGTTTTGCCTGCGACTATTGTGGTGTTACCACGCAGTGTTGATGAACCGGACACGGTCAGATCTTTGCCGTTACCCACATGAAGGTTGCCACTAAAGTGAGTGCTACCACCACTTGTTGTGGGATCAATCTCATCAGTGAACAATGTTTTGCCTGCGATTATGGTGGTGTTACCACGTAGTGTTGACGAGCCAGACACGGTTAGATCTTTGCCGTTACCAACATGGAGAGATCCACTAAAGTGCGTGCTACCGCCACTGACGACCGGATCGATCTCATTAGTAAACAGTGTCTTGCCTGCGATTATGGTGGTGTTACCACGTAGTGTTGATGAGCCGGACACTGTCAGATCTTTACCGTTACCCACATGAAGATTCCCACTAAAGTGAGTGCTGCCGCCACTGACGAGTGGATCAATCTCATTAGTAAACACGCCACCACGCAGTGTCGATGAGCCAGATACCGTTAGATCTTTGCTGTTACCAACATGGAGATTGCCACTGAAGTGAGTGCTACCACCACTGACGACCGGATCAATTTCATTGGTAAACAGTGTCTTGCCTGCGATTATTGTTGTGTTGCCACGCAGTGTTGATGAACCAGACACGGTTAGATCTTTGCCGTTACCAACATGGAGATTCCCACTAAAGTGAGTGCTGCCGCCACTGACGAGTGGATCAATCTCATTGGTAAACACGCCACCACGCAGGGTCGATGATCCAGATACGGTCAGATCTTTGCAGTTACCCACATGAACATTGCCACTAAAATGTGTGCTGCCACCACTGACGAGTGGATCGATCTCATTAGTAAACACGCCACCACGTAGTGTCGATGAGCCAGATACGGTCAGATCTTTGCAGTTACCAACATGAACATTGCCACTAAAATGAGTACTACCGCCACTTGTTGGATCAATCTCGTTGGTGAACAACGTCCTGCCTTCGACCACTGTTGTATCACCACGTAGTGTTGATGAACCAGATACCGTCAGATCTTGGCAGTTACCAACATGAACATTGCCACTAAAATGAGTACTACCGCCACTTGTTGGATCAATCTCGTTGGTGAACAACGTCGAACCCGTTGCTATCGTTACATTGTTATTGAATGATAATGCACCACCAAATGACACATCACCATGCAGTGTCGATGAACCAGACACCGTCAGGTCTTGGCCGTTACCAACATGAACATTGCCACTAAAGTGGGTGCTACCACCACTGGTTGGATCGATCTCATTAACAAAAAGTGTCTTATCCGTTGCTACGGTTACATTGTCATTGAGCGCTGTTGTACCGCCAACGGTCAGATTGCTTGTTGGTATTAATACATCGCCACGCAGTGTTGATGAGCCAGAGACAGTCAGATCTTGGCCGTTACCAACATGAAGACTGCCACTAAAGTGTGTGGTATCACCGGCTATTGGATCTATTTCATTAACCAAAAGTGTACCACCGATTGATTGGTTACCGATTACAACAAGATCGGTCTCCGCAGTTATTGTGCCGGCTGCAAAGTCGCCAGAGCCATCGCGCAGGACCAGTGTGAAGGGCTTATTAGCCGATGTTCCACCACCAGCACCAACTGCGAATGTACCAATGACACCCGTTGAATCAATGCCCAATGATATGGGTGCATTTGCCAAGAGGGGTGGGGCATTATAAATACTTGTGTCTCTTATTGAACCGGTTAGCGTTAGTGATTTACCAGCGTCAAGCACCACATTGCCACTGAAATGCGTATCATCACCACTTGTGGGATCAATTTCATTGGTCAGCAGTTTTTTGCCCACAGCTATCGTTACATTGTCATTGAGTATTGCGGCATGTAGTATTACTGAACCGGACACGGTTAGATCTCTACCGTTACCAACATAAACATTACCGCTAAATTTTGTTACTGCCTGGTCAGTATCGTCCTCTACGTAAATTCCTGCATCACAACCGGTTCCCTTAGAAAGCTTGACCGGATTGATTTCATTAACCAGAAATTTTTTGTTTGGATGCATTGCTGCATTGCCGCTAAAGCAGGTGACGCCCTTGTCATCGGGCACGCACGTTCTAACAAACTGTCCTAGACCGGTCGCTACTTTTGCGCAAGCGTCACGAACTTTATCACCATTTTCGTCAAGCAAAAAATCAAACTTGACCGGATTAATTTCGTTAACCAGCAGCTTTCTGCGCATAACTTGTACTTGCGTACCAACTTTCATACTTTCGCACGGCATCACTGCAACATTGCCACTAAAACAGGTAGCGCCAGCATCATCTTCCACCAGCTTGGTTGATTGAGTGCCATTAGTAAGAACAGCAAGCTTGACCGGATCTATCGTGTTGATAAGCATTTTTCTGTACGGATGAAATGCTACATTGCTGTCGACTTCAATCTGTCCGCAAGGGTCTTTGATGGTTGCAAGCGTTTGAGGGTTTTTTTGCGGTGCAGAAACTGTTTTGACCAGAAGATCCTCTATTATGGTTGGCGTTGTAGCTGCATTGCCTGAAAGAGCCACCGCGCTTGCCAAAAGTGCGGCGCCAAGTATTTTAGAGAAATTTTTCATGGAATAACGATTGCGTAACGATTGCTTCATCAACAGATCTCCTGCATAAAAGACGGACACGACTTAGCGTATTGAGGAACATTTTAACGACTAAGCATCCAAGAAAGCACTTGTCCAAATCAAGTATAATAAAACTTGATTTGGACAAGTGCTTTCTTAGCGAGGATATTTTGTTTGAACGTCTGAGTGGATCTGTTGTTGATAAAGCTTAAAACACGTGTTGCTGTTTGTTTGGGGTTATACGTCTGAGTATTAACAACCAGGTCGTATTCGAGGCGTGGGTAAACATAATTCATGCGGTCTGTTTTAAAACACCGTAGTGTTGCCTCTTTGGTTTCATTCAGGATATACAAGCGTTTTTTCTTGTACTCAGGCTGAGTGTGCGTGGTGACAAATTGTTGTACAACGTTGCCATGAATACGATCTATTGCACGTGTTGTGTGCTTGGTAGAAACGTTGAAGCAGTGCACGAAGTTGCCAATCGCCCAGTCCAGTTCGCGATGACTTTTTTTGTAGCGCGACTGATTGCGGGTTTTGATTCTTTCAACAAGCTGCTCCCAGGGGCAGTAGGCCAAGATGAGTGTCACATTAAGATCTTGTAACACCGACAGGCTGCTTAAACAGTCAATCTTATCCCCAAGTTGCAGTGGGGCTTCGATAATGACATCTTTGCCCTGGAGCGCGACGTTGCGTGCTGCGCGGTACATTTTGATGGTTGGCTCGATAGCAATGCCACGTTGCAGATCTGCATAAAATTTCTTCTGAAAAGCATACTTTCTTTTGTCGCTCAAAAAGCCGATCAATGTAAAAAAATTATGCATGAGGAGTTTTGTTAAAAAGAAGGCAAAAAAGCTGCCAACGTGCGTTGCGATCATTTTTTTGAGCACGATAGGCATGACATATTCGTCGAATGCAAAATATTTGGCGTTTAGGTTTTGTGCGATATTTCTTGCGAGCGTTGATTTGCCCGATGAACACGAGCCGGTTATAAAAATGACGCGTCCCTGCGGCGTTGCTGGTTCGACCAATAAAGAGCCACTGTTTGCGCGCACGCCAAGCGTGGCAAAAATAAACAAATAAATAAATTTTTTCATCCTTGTACCCACCCCTATAAATACAACTATGCTATAAAATTATAGCGAGGTGGTGCAGAATGGGTCAAGAATTGGCCGAGAAAGGTGTCGTGAGGGTGGCTTTATCACTCGTCGTGAAATTTTTTACCACGCATTTTTTTGATGGCGCCGCGCCGCGTTTTTTCTTGCAGGCGGGCCTCTTTGACCGATTTTGATACGCGTGTCGGTGTGCGTTTTTTGGGAACATAAAGCGCCTTGCGCACGACCTCAGCAAGCTGGAGCAGGGCGTTTTCCTTGTTTTGCTGTTGGCTGCGTGACGCAACATTGTGCACAATCAGGTCACCCTCGGTGGTCAACCGCGATTGCAAATTTTGCAGCACGCGTGCCTTTTGTGCTTCGTCCAATGCGTGCGTGTTGGGCACATTCCAGCGCACGGTAATGCGTGTGTCCGTTTTGTTAACGTGCTGGCCGCCCGGCCCGCCGCCCCTGCTGGTGGTTATTTCAATCTCGTGGTCAGGGATTACAATACCATTCTTTACCTGCACATCGTTTTTCATGTTACCACTTAAAGGGATTAATGGTACCAACAAGCCCTTTGCTTACGCCCTTGGCAACACCCTTTTGAATTCTTTTGGTGGCATCTTCAATAACGTAGTGATAGAGCTTGTAAGCTCCGTATCCGGTTGCCAGAAGTGTAGCGGCAATAAAGAGTATGGTGAGTGTTTTTTTTAAATTTTTATTCATAATACCCCCGTCTGAAGAGCGATTGATTTGGCATTCTCCATATGATATATATCATGACTGCAGTGCGTTTTTCAACAAAGCTGAATTTTGTTAGATATTTTTTGTTAGCGAATGAGCCACAGGCTTTTTTGGCAGACGGTTTGAATATATTCTTCGATATCGTGAGCTGAAAATTTTGAGGTTCCGCCAATTTCATAAAAACGAAATTGATTGATCCCCATAAATTTAAAAGTTTCTTTCATCATTTCTGATGCAGAGTTACGCGTGCGCAGCCACCTAAACCAGGTGGACATGCTTGCACTGTTGATGACGAATGCACGTTGTATTTTGTGCAGTGGTTTTGCATAATGATCGCCTGACTTGTACTCCCAAGCAAAGTTGGTGATCAGGTCGAGCCAACATTTTAAAATGCCTGGCACGGCGTACCAATACACCGGATACACAATAAACAAGCGGTCAGCAGCCATGAATCGTTCTTTGTTTTCATTAAAGAAATCAAGCTTTGCGCGATCAAGTTCGGTTGTTGCCGTTTTGATAGAGGGGATATAAAAAGGGATATGATCAACATGATCATAAAGATCGAGGACATCAACCGTTGCTCCATGCTCCTGAAAAGATTTTACTGCCGCATAAAACATGCGACCACTGAAAGAATCTTTTTTAGGATGTGCAAGGATGGCGTAGATACGCATTAAATAACGCTCCCGATATTGATAGAAAATAAGAGAGGGCAAGATACAGCAACCTGTTACCCCTGCTGCTTCCTTCCGGACCTGACAGATTATGCAACTGATCCACTTACCTTGCCCCGATTTTTATAACTCTTTGCTGCTCTAAGGCTAGCTTCGAAGGGCTGGCTTGCCAGTCCGCCTACGCATAAAGCTTCGGCGGGACAGCCTTCGCTATCTGACTGGTTTACCCAGCAGTAGCTCGCTTGCGAGCGAAGGCTGGCGGAGAGAGAGGGATTCGAACCCTCGATGCCCCTTTCAGAGCATACACGATTTCCAATCATGCGCTTTCGTCCACTCAGCCATCTCTCCTCTGGTGTGTATAATCAAAGATTGTTATGCGCCTTTTTTGGCAGCGGGCTTTTTGTCAAAAGCTTTTTTAGCAGGCTTTTCTGCGGCTTCCGATTTTTCTGCTTCTGCAGGCTTAGCTGCAGCCTTTTTTTCAACCGGCGCAGCAGGTGCAGGAGCTGTTTGTGGAGCTTCAGCTGGCTTTGCTTCAACTTTTGCTTCCACTTTTACTTCTTTTTTAACTTCTGGCTTTACTTCAACTTTTGCTGCAGCACGCTTTGCATCATTTTCTGCACGCTGTCTTGCTTTTGCAGACTCAAGCTCTTTGGTGCCTTCTTTAACGCACGTTTCCAGGTGTTCAACAATAAATGAAATTGCCTTTGGTGAGTCATCGTTTGAAGGGATAACAAACGAAACGCCTTCAGGGTCGGTGTTGGTGTCTACAAGAGCAATAACTGGAATGCCCAAGCGCGAAGCCTCTTTGACCGCTGAGTGTTCTTTTTTAGGATCGATGACAACAAGTGCTGCTGGTGGATAATCGAAATCAAGAATGCCACCAACGTTCTTTTCAAGGCGAGAGATCTCTTTTTGAATCATACTGATCTCTTTTTTCTTGTAGTGATCAGTAGATTTTTGCAGAATGTCGCGCATATGCAAAAGACGTGTAACAGCTTTTTTTACTTGCTCGTAATTGCTGAGCGTGCCACCAACCCAACGGTGAATGACATAAGGCATCTGTGTGTTGAGTGCAGCGCTCTGAATGATTTGTTGAGCAGCTTTTTTTGTTCCAACAAAAAGAATCTTGCCGCCGGTGCTGGTGGTTTCTTTAAGAAATTTTCCAGCGCGTTCAAGCAAAAATGCTGTTTTGGAAACGTCGATAAGATGAACTTTGTTTTTTGCACCCCAGATGTAAGGACGCATTTTTGGGGACCAGCGTGATGTTTTGTGGCCAAAATGGACGCCGGCCTCAAGCATTTTTTTTAAATCGATCATGTAATCTCCCGGGTTTTATCAATTGTTTCTTGGGTCAGATGACCACCCGTCGTAAGAAACAAGATTCAATGAAACAGGCCAGCCATACCATATGACTGGCTCGAAAACTGCTAAAATTCTACCATATTGGCTATTTTTATCAAGGCGTATGCGTCCTTTTTCCAATGACTTGGTTGGCTGCAATGGTTGTTAGATATTTTTTACCTACCAAAAGGGCCATAAATGCCCAAATTACCGTAATACCGGCAGAGGCCGAAGCCCCAACCATGATGCAAAAATAGGGCGCCAGTGACCCAAACATCCAGTTGAGCGTTGAGCCGGTAGTTTTGGAAAAAGTGCGGCCAAAGGACTCAATCCATGCCTTGGATTTGAACTGAATGTCTTTGACCGTTGGAATAAAGAGAATTTCACGCAGTGGGTGATTAAAACCGTAATTCAGAGCTCGTAGAACAACCATGACAAAGAAGAAGGTCCATAGCTTTGGATACATAACCGGCAAGAGTGTCAAGAGCAATGTTACGCCGGGCATGACCAAAAGGCTCCACTTTACCCCTAGGTGCTTGAGGATGGCTGATGTTCCAAATAAGGCAAAGATAAAGCTGAGCACTTGAAATGAGCAGGTGTACACCAGCATGAATGAGCTCATGGCGCCGATTTGATTATTGGTTGAAATCGACATGGCAACGTGCATCTGATAGTCAAAGATGATGTTGACAACTTCATAGCTAAAGACGAGGCCAAAAATGCCAAAGACATATGGTTGCGTGAGTATCAGCCTGAGGCCCTCGAGCGCCGTTGGATGGTGCTTTTTTTTCTTGCCCTGCAACTCTTCTTTGTGACCAGCCTCATAGCCGTGGAGGTGGTCGGTGGGAACCGAATGTTGAATGACATAGATGCAATAAATAGCAAGGATCAAAAGAAGGGCTGCGCTTGCAGTTAAAAGCGGAATTGCTATTGAACTGGCCAGAGCTGTTTTTTCAAGTACAATCAGGCTTAGAAGAGGCGTGAGAATGCCGCCAATGCGTGAGCCGGCAACAATAAAACCATAACCTTTTTCTGCAAATGCAGGGGTGCTAATAGAGTTTAAAAAGCTCCAAAAGGTGCCAACAACAAGAGCTTGAAAAAGATCCATTAAAAATTCAAAGACCCAGCCAAGTATGCGATAGGGAGAGGTTTGAGTATTTGAGATACCATACACCGGGTGCAAGAACAGTATTGAAAAAATGAGGATGGAAACGGCGTAAAAACCGATAAAGCAATAAACGACCTGGTGGCGTCTGAATGAATCAGTGATCCTGGCATGAATAAGCATGGCAGGGACCGCCAAAACAATCGCAAGAATCTTGGCAATTGGCTCGTATTCGCGTCCGACAAACCCCAAAAAGATAGAGGTTTTAAGTGACCGTAAGATGGAGTAGGCACCGATCATACAAAAGAAGGTGGCTGCCGCTAGCAGGAGCTTGAGAGCATCGGGTGCATCGACTCGAGCGTATTTTTGAATGATTTTTACAACTTTGCTTTGCTCGTTTATCATAGCGCAGACCTTTTTTTAGGGGGCGACTAAAGTTCTGATTCTTCTGTTTGTCCTATAACACGTTTGTGATCGATGGCGTCCTGAAGCGTTTTACCAAGGAAGTATACAATGATAATCCACAGGAATGTTAAGCCGAAGCTTAGGCTGAGGCTTGAGAGCAATGCAAATGCTGGAGATGCTCCTTTGAGTGATACATTAAAAATAGAGCCAAAGCTTTTTGCGATACGAGAACCAAAAGCGTCGGTCCATGTCTTGGCTTTAAATTTAATAGCCTTTGTTGTTGGAATATAAAGCACTTCACGCGTTGGATGATTGAGTGCGTAATTGAGCGACCGCAACACGACCAACACAATAAAGAAGATGCTTGCTGTTGGGAAGAGATAGGTAATACCCAGTAAGCCAAGGCACATGATGGGGAACAAAAGCAGTGAAAAGCGGATGCCAAAAACACGCATTAGCGGCGTGGTGCCAAAGAACGATATAAAAAGACCGATTAAATTCATGAGAAAGTAATAAAATGCATAGTAACCGGTCATGGCGCCCACCGATGGCATGATGGAATCAGCGTGTAGCGCAACCCACCAATCAAAGATTACAATCATGATTTCGTAAAATACTACCAGGGCGAAAATCCCCAAAACATATGGATTTTTAAGCATAATAAGAAGCCCATCAATAGAGCTTTTTGCCGCTTTCCAGATGCTTTGCTTTGTTTGTGATTTGTCTTTTTCGAGTCGATAAGCAGCCTCGTAGCCGTGCATGCAGTCATCTGAAACATTGGTGATGAGTTTGTGGATAGAAAAGGCGGCGGCCATGAGCATACAGCTACCGGCCAGAAGTGCGCCCGGTAAAAGCAGGGTTTGGCTTTGCGTACTGGTCCATGAGATGGCTAAATAAAGGGCAGCGGCAGAGATAATACCCCCGATCTTTGATCCAGAGACAAAAAAGCCGTAAAAGTTTTTAGCGTCTTTAGGGTTGTTAACCGAGTCGGCAAATGACCAGAACGTGGTTGAAAGGAAGGCGTCAAAACTTTCCATGAAAAAGTAAAAACACCATCCAACCCAGCGGTTTGAATTTATTTCGGTATTTGCAATGCCGTAAACAGGGTGAGCCAGGAAGTAGGTGAAAATGATACCGCCAAAGGCGTGAAAGAGTGTGAAGCAGTAGAGCAATTGGTGACGGCGAAGCCAGTCAACAAGTTTGGAGTAAAGTAAAATAAGTGGAATCACAAAGAGGAGAGAGTAAAGTTTGGCGTCAGGGAGCAGGTAGGCACCGACCATTTTTGAGAACACCGCCATTTTGAGCGGCCTCCAGATGACGTGACAGGACATCATCAGAAGGAAGGTTAGGGCAAGGTAAAACACCTTGGACCTATATTCGGGCTTAATGCCCCACAAATTCCTCAACGAGTACGACTTTTGATCGTGCATAAATACCCTCTTTCCTGGATTTTACGTTCCCATTGGCCTGGAAGTTTTTTTCCATGAACATTTCAGCGAGAAAAGTTTATGGTGGTGACTTCACCGAAGCGTGCGACATGTTCCAATTATACCGTGCCGCATTAATTTTTACGAGTAAATTTGCGTATTTTTGTCCCTGGTTAATCTACTTGAAGTATAGGTTTCTATGCCAAAAAGTCAATTAGATATCTAAATTTTTCTAGCCACACTTTTTACGGATTTAGAGGGGGGTGGGGATTTGGGTCACGAGCGTAATTTTGTGCGTGTCGATGCTATACTTTTTACCTAAAAGTTGATAGTATCAACGTAAAGAAATCTTCGAAATCCACCTGAGGATGGGTTCTTTGTGGATGGGGATGTTTGTAGAAACTAATGTGCTCAAAAATTTTAAACGATTCAATGTTGTTCCATGGAAGAAA
>JAHFBR010000109.1 GCA_023249955.1 bacterium | reverse complement strand
ATGATTGATAAGGTTTTACGCTATTTCAATCAAGGCAATGCAGTGTTTGGCCTGCCATTTGCTTATCCATTCAATCAAGGGTTTTTAAGTTTGATACTCAAAAATCGTATTTGGCTGATGGGTTTGATTGGCGTGCTTGCCGTGATGTACTACAAAAATCGTATCAATATTTATCATGGTATCGTGGCTTCGCTGATGATTATCTTTTCTTTTTCCGGTCTTTCCCCGCAATATTTTCTCTGGGTGGTACCGTTGTTGCTGATTACAGGTTTTTATCGTGCCGCAGCGTTATTGAATGGACTGTGCGCTGTATTTTTTATTTTTTATTACATGAGTCCGTTTTCAAATCCTGAAGTTTTGTATCAAAGCATGTTAAGTTTTGCGCCGCTTCGGGCATTCAGTTGGTTGCTGCCACCAGCTTTTCTGACCGATCTCTCATGGCTTTACTGGGTTCGTCTGCCGGGCAATTATGCTCTGCCTGCTTTGTGCTTTGGCATGGCGGGATATATTGTTTTGTACGCGTGCACCGAGCGCTTTGCGCTGCAGCAAGAAAAGGCTTTGTCGGTGATAAAAAATGTGTATGTGCTGTTCTCGCTTGGGCTAACAACATTGATTGCAGCGCTTATGCTGCTCGTTGATCAAACTGGTTTTGCTGCACAGTTCAAAGATTCGGTTGCCGAAAAAACAACGTGGTACGATATTCAGATTGTTGACGGTTTTATGTCGGGACGCTATGGCGGCATTAATCCGTTTAATATTATTTTTGTTTTCTTGGCCCTGACTACTCTGTGGTGTTTTATTGCATGGCGTAAGGGACGTGGTTCGACAGGCTCACCACGAACGGATTTATGACAAAAAAGGGCTGGCCTAAGCCAGCCCTTTTTTGTTGTGGCTTATCGAATTAACGATACTGAAGAACAAAATTGGTCCAAGCGGTGTCCTGGGCAAACAGTGTTCTTGAATAGGATGAATGAATTGGTCCGCTATCTGGATAGTAAATTGAGATGCCCTTACAACCGGCATAAACAGGGCCCACAGCATTGTGCACCACGACGGTTGTAATTTTGGTTATGCCGTCCTGAATGACGCTATCAAGTGTAGCAAGTGCATCTTGATATGCTCTGCTTGGCTCTGAACGAGCGCCTGCTTTTTGGCGTTGTGCTAAGATGGCATGCGATTTTGGCGATGTCTTTTTCATACGACCCAAAATGCCGGCATAAAACGAATAAAGATCGATGTATTCATCCATGGCAAACGAAGAGGCCCCCTGGCGCGCTGCGACGATCATACTTTTTGTAGCTTCTGCGTCGAGTTGGGCACAAGCGTTGACTGCTGCAATAAATTGATCAATATTCTGTTTGATTAAGCCGATTGATGTAACATCGATGGTTGACAGTGTTCTGTCGGGGGTCGGTTCTTGGGTAGTATAATATTGTTGATAGCTATTGACCATGGCCTGTGCTAGTTGCAAGGCGCTGGTTCCTGCAGGGTTTTGTGATAGTGGGCGTATGAATTTTGAGTAAGGGTATCCGTAGCCAGGAATGGTTTGTTCTGAGCCAACAAAGTAGGTGACGAGATCCTTCATCTGGTAGGCAACTTCAACCATCGCCATCAAACACGCATCCGTGGCAACGATATCAATTTTTTTACCCAGCAGTGTTTTGATTTGCCCAAGTGCTGTGGTAAGGCCTTGATTGGTTAAGCATGTGCTTTGAGTGTCGTCGTACAAAATGCCGCGTCCTTTTGCTGGTGCATATCCTGGAAGTTGTAGCCATGATGTGTAGAGCCGTGGGTTAAGCGCGATGTTTCTGGCAACGCCTGGTTCAAAATCTTCGACTCCGCTGCCATGATCCCAAAGAATAAGCGCGTAGCGCTTTGCTGGAAAACTTTTTTTAGCCCACTGCATGGAGGCGACCAGCTCTTTTGCCGGATCGTAACCCATTTCAGAAGAGACCGATCCGCTTTCAATTTTGCCTCCGGGTGTAATTTTATAGCGCCAACTTTTGTTGTCACTCGGCTTGTCCCACTGCACCAGAATATTGACATTATTTGTTGATGCAATGCCAGCAGCCATATCGTTCATGTTGTAGGTGGCGTAAGGTGCCAGGCTGTTATCGGCAGCGATGTAGGTGAGCATGGTCCACTCGGCAGTTCTTGTATTGGATACGGCTGCCTTTTTGTTGCCTGCAGCCGATGCTTGGCTGCCTATGCTTATAATGGCCAATGTGACGAGTGCGAGATTTCTTGTCTTCATACCCTACTCCTTTTTTGGAAATAACAACGACCAACGACTCTTTTCCAAACACTAAAAAATACGTGATTGATAGTACGCTTTAGTCTTTGTAAAAAGCAACGAAGGGTCATCCAAACATCAAAACAGACCGATTTCGAGCGTGTTTCTGCATGGGTTTATTTTTTTACAGAAGTGTGATATAACGATAGGCCTGTAAAATTAGCATGATTCAATGGGGTTTTTATTGGGATTTTTTTATGAAACATGGAGATAACACGGTGTTTGCCAAAAGAATTGCTACTGCAATACTGATCAGTATTGCGTCATCCTGCATCTCTTTTCCATTGCAAGCTGTAATGATTAGCGGTGGTGCTGAGATGGGTCTTGCGCTTGCTGCCATACCTTTTGATGCAGCCGCACATCATTATGATTTTGATGAGAATTACAAAAAAAAGGCAGCGTTACTTCATCTGACCACCGATATGCTGAGTCTTCTGAATAAAGCGTTGTTTTTTTACAACAACATACGTGGTCAAATGCGCTTTGGTGATGTGCATTGTAACAGAGACTGTGTTGTGATGGGTGCCTTTGCCGCTCGCGATTTGACCAAATGGTACAAGCATTTAAAAGATTATAAGCAAGCTCCCGCTGATGGCTTGCTTCCTGCAAGCACTGCATTGCTTGATATGGCAGCTGATGATCAAGATGACGATGGATTTATAGTATTGGACGATATTATTGAGCAAAAGCTTGAGCCAGAGCAACTAAGTAAGATTGCTCGATTGGAGTATGGATTGCGCGTTTTTGTGTTGCCAACTCTCAAGGGCTTAACAGCATGCGCAATGGCATACACGCAAGATAGAGCACGCTTTGGCGCTTGCCAAGAAGAGCGATTTGCATTGGCTGCAGCGTATTCTATGATTAGAATTATTGAGGAATGCACAGAGCTTGGGGCAGATTCAGGTTATAAAAAATTACTTATTCTCGTGTTGTTGGCTGCCAATGCCGGATGGGTTGCCAAAGAGTTAAAGACGTGCATCGATAAATGGACGTTTGTGCCACCACCAGCAGCCCCGCCTAGACCGGGTGTCCCAGCAAGAGGCGGAGTGGCATCGGTACCACCAGCGCCTGCACCAAGAGCACAACACGTACCGCCGCCACCGCTTGCAGTGCCTCAAGAGTGTCCAGTATGCACCGAAGAGAGCGTTCATTTTAGGGCTTTGTCATGCGGACATTCGTATTGTAGAGATTGCTGGGTTGGTCACGTTGATGCAGAACGACGTAATGGAGGTCTTGCAGATTTACACTGTATGAGTTGTGCCCATGTGCTGACCGATGTAGATGTAAGAAACGTTACCGACAACGATCGAGAATTGTGCGATGCGCACACCGACGCGTTATTTGAAAGATGGCGCACGGGAGCGGCAGGGGCGCGACATTGTCCAACGCCAGACTGCCCTAATGTTTTTGAAAATGATCAAAATATTGCGCGACCTCACAACTGTCCTGGATGTCATCAATACTATTGCGCAAACTGCCTGGTGCAACATGTGCCAGGAGCACGATGCCGTGATGCGGTGAGAGACGCCGTGAATACCGATCCCGCAAATGCTGCGTGGATACGAGACAATGCACGAGAGTGTCCTAATTGTGGTGTTGCTGTCCAAAGAACGGAGGGCTGCAACCATATGACATGTCGTTGTCGACATGAGTTTTGTTATATAGACGGGGCTCCATGGAACCGTGATCATTATCAGTGTCGGCGAGCACCAGTGCCTGATGGTGACGATTTTGCTCGCTGGATGGCTGGCAATCGGATCTTTAATGACTAGGTTTTGAATGATAAAAGTGCATGGCGGGCTATGATCAACCTAACGCCACCGCTTCTTGACCCCAGAAACATAGACCGGAACATTGTCTGCATCCGTCCC
>JAHFBR010000108.1 GCA_023249955.1 bacterium | reverse complement strand
TCTTTTTAATTGTCGTGACCTCGATGGTTTTAGGGGCCTTTATTCCCATCATGCTGGAACGCTTTGACATCGATCCAGCGCACTCTGCCGCGCCGTTCTTGGCAACCCTGATGGACGTCCTGGGAGTCTTGATCTACTGCTTTGTGTGCAGCAAGCTTCTTGGATAGACGGTCTGTCAGATAAAAAAGCATTAGTTTTTTCTCCGAGCTATGATATACTCAGCTTCTGAAATTTTTTTTGAACCACTTCGGCTGAATTTACTGTGCTTTTTTGTTTTATTTTCTTGACAAAAAGCACGCAATCGAATAATTTTTTGTGGTACGTTACGAGCCGCTAGCTCAGTCGGTAGAGCAACAGCCTTTTAAGCTGTGGGTCGTTGGTTCGATTCCAACGCGGCTCACCAGCCTTCGCGCTATCGCGCTACGGCTGGGTAAACCAGCTTAATACGAAGGCTGTCCCGCCATAGTCCCGAGCGTAGTCGAGGGAACGACGGCGGACTGATCCCAACGTCATCATCTTGAAATTATGCGTCCCCATCGTCTAACGGTCAGGACACCAGATTTTCATTCTGGTAATAGGGGTTCGATTCCCCTTGGGGACGCCAGCTTTCGCCAAGGCTTCAGCTGGCACGGCCAGAACCAGCAATTTTAAATTGAAAAAAAGATTGAACGCGGTTAAGAAGACTATCCGGCAAAGCCTTAGAACGGCGGCGACGGATCGGCGCTAACTGAAATAATTAATTCCCCATTAACTCTTGTTCGTCATGTTTCACTATGTCTATCTGATCAAATCCATCAAACAAAGATAAAATATAAAGCCCTCGCATTTGAGAAATACTTAAAATAGCAATGATAAAGATTTACAAAAAGCGCGAGCAACATTGAGTACTTAATATTGTTCATAAACCCTTGTAAACAATACTTTCCTTTTGTCAGAGTAAACTGATGTAAAAAATACTGTAATGTTTTTAGCCGGGGAAAGGAATTGGATGAAACGATATCTCTTGACGTTGGTGGCATGTGCTGGAATATGTGCACTGCAGGCAACAGAGGGTGGAGTGTGGATATGGCGCGATGGTGCCAATATAACAGGTTGTTGGACGCTTGACCCTCAGGCTCCAACAAGTTTGCGATCAGTTGCGCAGCTTGGTACGTATGACGTTTGGAATAGCTCATGGTATTTGCCAGGTAAATACGGCACCATCTCTTTTGATGCTGTAACAACCAATGACGTCACCGTTGGTGTGACCACCTACAATCCTTGGGCAGCAATACCCGCTGGCATGAACATGTATAACGTATTGACCCATGAAGTTAATATGTATGAGATTGTTCTCGGCGGCTGGGGTAATACTCAATGTGCCATACGGTGCGGCACGCAGACACAGCCCATGAAACATACTTTTCGTGGCTTGCCATCTTCAGTCAACAGTGCTCCCGTATCGTATAAAGTCATTTTTTATCGCGGTCCAGGTGGTAAAGATGTAATAGCCGCTTTCGCGCGAAATCCTGATACCCAACAGTGGGAGAGGTTGATAGTTTATCGCAAACTTACGTTTAATGAGGGTCCGCGCTGGATTTCATTCAGCAGCTGGGATGTGAATGTTTTTTACAGCAATATTCAGATTTCTGAGGCAACTGAATTACCTGCATGAGAGACGGTAAACTATTTT
Organism: bacterium; assembly: GCA_023249955.1. Taxonomy (GTDB): domain Bacteria; phylum Babelota; class Babeliae; order Babelales; family RVW-14; genus JAHFBR01. The sequence goes on along the minus strand of JAHFBR010000108.1, from coordinate 2,498 downwards.
GTGTAAATGGGTTAAACTCCAAAAAACTGTTTTTTAATTATCGAACTCACGTTAAGTAAACATGAATAAAAATATTTTCGGTGTAATCCTCATCGCGCTTGGGCTCCTCATAACCCTTCCCTTTATGCCCAAAATCATCATCTTTATTTTGGGTATTTACCTGATCATCATGGGCGCTCGCCTGCTCAAAATGAATCAATGAACAAGTAATTTATTCAGCAAACAAGCGTTGTAAGATGTTCAAAACCGCTTTGGCCTCTAGCGCGGAAATGGATCCGAGCTTTTTGGCAACGCGTGATTTATCTATGGTTCGAATTTGATCCAAGACGACTTGTCCCTGCTTGCCTGCAAAATCAACGGCAACTCGGGTTGGATAATCTCTTCCCTTGGTTGTCATTGGAGCAACGATAATGGTTTGAAGAAAACGATTTATTTCGTCTGGTGAAATAACCAGGCAGGGCCTTGTCTTATTAATTTCATATCCCTGCGTTGGATCTAAAGAGATTAAAAGTACATCAAATCGATGAATTGTTACCATTCCCACTCGTTCTCGTCAAAAGCACATGATTTGCTTTCTGCATCAAGGAGCTTGTCGTCGCCGGCTTGCGCCATCTGTTTAAAAGCGTCTTCCCAGCCGTCACGCGGGCCGTTATCGGGTGAGAGCACGAGGTTGCCGTTTACAATAGTAACGGTAACGCTTTTTTTGAACTTACATTGCTGTAGGAGGGATTTAGGAATTCTAATACCCCATGAGTTGCCTATTTGAACAAGCTGAATCTTCATAAATTTGTCCTTTCTTGGTTATAATTACATTGTAATTACAATGGGCAAAAATGTCAATATAATTCGATATTTATCTGGCTGAAGCAGAAGGGTTAAAGCCGCCCTCGTTCCGGTTGCAAAACTGGCTCAATAAAGCATACTGATTCTATCAAAGCTGTGCTTTTTTAAGCCTTTATCAAGGGGGCAGTAATGTTCTTTAAACGCCTGTTTCGCCATGGTTTGTTAACATTTTTACTCTACTCTGGGGTGCTTTCGCTCTACCTGATTTCCGGCTCTCAACCGGCCCCACGTCCCTTTCTGTGGGGGGTGGCGGTGTGCGAGTACCAGAACTCGGGTGCCGAGACGTGCAAAAATGCCCAATGGGCCTCGTGGGAACAAAAACGGGGTAAGATTCGCCACGGTCATCAATCGGGTAAATCCTGCGAATTTTGGGATCGCTATCGCGATGATGTAACCCTGGTTAAAGAGATGGGACTGAACGCCATTCGGTTTTCGGTCGAGTGGAGTATGATCGAGCCGGAACCCGGTGTTTTTGATGAAGCGGCGTTGAAGCATTACAGCGATTTGGTTGATGCTGCGCTTGAAGTCGGCATTACGCCCATGGCCACTTTGCATCACTTTACCCATCCGCAGTGGTTTGAGGATAAGGGGGCATTCGAAAACGAATCAAATATTATCTATTTTGTCCGTTTCTGCCAAAAAGTTTTTGAGCGCCTGAACGATCGTGTGCCGTTGTGGTGTACCATCAATGAGCCGGGGGTTTATGCGTTTCAAGGCTACATTCGTGGCGTATTTCCGCCGGGCAAAACAAGTAGTTCACTGGCCGGAAAAGTTTTGGTTAATCTGCTCAAGGCGCACGTTGAGGTGTACAAAACACTCAAGGGAATGCGTGGTGGGCAGGAGGCGCAAATCGGCATTGTGCATCAGCACATGTTGTTTGAGCCGTATCACGAAGACAGCGCTCTTGAAAAAAACTTTTGCTGGTACTTGAGTCAGTTGATGTCGACAGCAGTTTTTGATTTTTTCAAGACGGGGATTTTTACGTACAGGGTGATTCCTGTGGTCGACTGCTTTTTGGGTGGCTTTTCGCTCTCGCCATTTTCACAAACGATTATGTATGAAGATGCAACGGCATGCAAAGCGCTTGATTTCATTGGTCTGAATTATTACTCTCATGTGCTGATTAATTGGAAATCCCCGGCCAAGCCGGCATACCGCGAGGGTGATATTGTCACCGACATGTACTACGCAGCGTATCCAGAGGGGCTGTATCGTGCGATTGCAGAGATGAGCGAACTTAAAGTTCCTGTTTACATTACGGAGAATGGTATCGCTGATTCACGCGATGATCGTCGTGCGCAATTTATAGAAAGTTATCTGATTGCGATGCAAAAAGCCATCGAAGATGGTTATGATGTGCGCGGCTATTTCTACTGGACCTTGATGGACAATTTTGAATGGGATGAAGGCTTTGGTATGAAATTTGGTTTGTGTTCAGTCGACTATCAAACACAAGAACGTTCTGTCAGAGAGGGAGCGCACGCGCTCTTGAATGTTGCACATTCAGCTTAAGCAGCTGGGTGATGCTACAAAAGCAAGCGCGCGCCTTGACCTTATTTTTCTTGATTATTAATGTCTTTGTTATTGCGAAAAGCTTTTTTTACAAAATTTGATGTCGTCGTCAAAAGTACGCGTGACGTTGCAATTCTAAAAAT
>JAHFBR010000008.1 GCA_023249955.1 bacterium | reverse complement strand
CAGCTTGCTGCGGTGTTGGCGAACATTAAAGAACCGTTGTGGAATAACACTAAAGCGCCATCTGGCCGTGACATTTTGTATCTGTTGCCTCACAAGCTTACTGCGGTTGAATATGGTGGTTTTGCGTGGAATCTATTTTTTAATATGACCGACCAGATGCATGTGACCATTAATGGTTTGATTGATTTGGAAAAGAGCATCCCCGATAGACAGGATTTTTTGGATTTTATTGATGATTTTTTGCCGCCCGGCACCTCTTTTAAAGAGTTTGAACAACTCTTGCCCTTATTTCAAAAAATTACATTGCAGGAGCGTAAATTTGGGCTTCTATCACAGGGTGCTTTTGTTAAAGGTCCTTTTAGAGTGCAGTGGAATACCTCGCTGCAGGGCAGTGAGCGTAATTTTTGGTTGAGTAAAAAAGATCAAGCAGCGATTAAGGATCTTTTGGCCGACAAATTTGGTGGCGGAGAGTTTGATGAAAAAGAGGGATACATATTATCGTTTGGCTCCGGTGATACACGTATTAAAATAGGTCTGAATACCATCAACATGACCAGTTTTCAGTTTGACGTGGGGTTCGAGACCATTTGGCCAACCAGTAAGTTTTCTACTTCTCGTAAAATACGTACGGGGCCAGCGCAGGCGGCGTTTGATGTAGAGGAGCTTCAAGAAAGTGCACTCAATACGTTGCGCAGCATTCGTGACTATATTTTGAATCCACAACTTGGCAATAACGGACACATTGGGTTTGGTTGCTACTTTGAATCAAAAGTTGGAATTTTTCGTGATCGTGCGCAGATTTGGCTTCGTGTATCACATGATGTACTGTTTAAAAATATCGAAGATCGTTTGTTTATGTTTAAGAAAACTTTGGCTTCTGAAGGTTTCCAAAATTTGGTTGCTCTTTTGCCTCCTGAAGAACAAAAGCAGCTTGTGAATGATTATGTACGTCAATACATCTTTCCTTCCGCCTTCAAAGCAACTGTGTCACCGGGTGGTGTAACCAACGTGGTGTGTGCTATTAACGTTGATGTTACGACGCGTTTAAGAGGCGCTGTGGGCTACGATTTTTATGCTCAGCAAGAGGAAACCATTAGACAGATTCACAATACCAGCGTTGATATCCAGTCATTGCGCGTAGAAGATGCGCAGTCACCCAGTGTGCGTCAGCACAAAGTGTTTGGCGAACTTTTTTATCACAAAAAGAAGGCGCGCCAAGATTATGGCATCGGCATGGGTGGAGATGTGACGGTGGCCAGTGCACGCATCGGCGAGGACTGGACTGTCTATTTCAAATTTGCTGGAGCGTTTTAGCATTCCATTATTTTGCATGAGGGAGAGTACTATGAAATTTCAAATGTTGGCCAAAGCTACCATTTTAAGTGTGTCATTTATCGCTGGTGCACAGAGCATGTGGGCGATGGCGCCTATACCACTCCAAACATTTGATGTTCTTAAGGCCGAAGGCAAAAAGCTGACCGTGTCAGAGATGAACCTTTTGGACACAGTGTTGCAGGGAAGCCCCATTGGCATTGTTAGAATGGATATTGCTTATAAAACGGCGCTTAAGGTTTTAACCGAATTAAATAAGCTTGAAGCACAGGTTGAAACCAAGGCGATTGATGCAGCGCAAGAAAAGGTATTTTTATCAACGCAAATGAGCAGCATCTTGGCACCGGTTAAAGAGTTTTTTGATGAGGTTCATTCATATGTTGGTATTATAAAACCGCTCATTTTTGAAAGTTTAATGGGCAAAGTACGCAACGTGCAAACGGTGCAAGATGCGCTGATCAAAGATGAAAAAGACTGTCTATTCTTAAAGTTTTTTCAGTCACCTGAATCAGCCACAAATTTCTTTGAAACATTCGTTAAAACACGTGCAGATTTGCGACTTGCATGCAACGAGTTTATTGTCTTTTTTAAGGACATGCGCAAAAATCTCTCTCCAAAAGCAATTGATGCATACCGTAAAATGATCGATGAGATTAAGAAAAATCAAAAAACAGCGACACCAAAATAATCGTTAACACGTATAGGGATCCTGATGGAGTCAACAGCAGAACTCTCAGGAGTTGTGGAGCGGATAGTTTATAAAAATGAAGAAAACGGTTTTTTAGTTTTTGCCCTTAAAGTGAGCGCTCACGAAACAATTGTCATCCGTGGGTTGGTGGGGCAACTCCATCAAGGATCGCAGGTTACTGTCAAAGGCAGCTGGAGCTTTCACCCAAAGTTTGGCCGCCAGCTTGAAGCAAAGGAGTGCTTAACACAGCTTCCATCAAGCAGCATGGGAATTCAAAAATATCTTTCGTCGGGCCTGATCAAGGGCATTGGACCAAAATTTGCTGAAAAGCTGGTTCAGCGCTTTGGCGAAAAAACGCTTGAGGTGATCGATAAAGATCCAACACAGTTATTGTCGATTGATGGTGTTGGGCACAAGCGTGTCTCTTCGATTGTGACCGCCTGGCAGGACCAAAAAGAGATCTCGCGCGTGATGGTTTTTTTACGCGGCAAAGATGTTTCGCCGGCATATGCCATCAAAATTTTTAAAACCTATGGCAACCAGGCCATTGAAAAAATACAAGAAAACCCGTATCGCCTGGTCGACGATATTTGGGGCATAGGCTTTAAAACTGCCGACCAGATTGCGCTTAAGATGGGGCTTGAAAAGCATTCATTGGCGCGCATGAAGGCCGGAATTTTGCACACGGCTTCGCAAGCAACCGAACAGGGTAATTTATACATCGAGCTTTCAAAGCTTAAAACAGAAGCTATCAAGGCGCTGGAAATTGATCCTGAACAACATGCAGAACTGCTCAAGCAGGGGCTAACAGAGCTTTACCAACAAGACAAAGTAAAGTTGCTGACGCATAACGAAAAGCACTATATCTCGTTGCCCAAATTTTATTACTCAGAAAAAGGCATAGCACAGCGTTTGCAGCGATTGCTAGAAAGAAAAGACTCGTTACGATCATTTAATATCGATGCGATTTATCAAGAGCTTCGTGTGCCTGATGCACGCGGGATAGCGCTTAATGAGGATCAGCAGCGGGGCATTTTGTCATGCTTGCAAAACAAGGTTGCCGTTATCACTGGCGGTCCAGGAACGGGAAAAACAACGTTGGTCAAACGACTGATCGGCGTTCTTGAAAAACAGCACATTCGCTTTAAGCTTGCCGCTCCTACGGGGCGTGCTGCAAAGCGTATGTTTGAAAGCACGGGCAAGAATTCTGAAACGTTGCATCGATTGCTCGAGTTTACTCCAGGGGCCATGGCCTTTGCGCGTAACGAACAAAATGCGCTTGACGTCGACATCTTGATTGTCGATGAAGCGTCAATGATCGACGTCTTTTTGATGCATGCCATTCTCAAAGCGTTGCCATGGAATTCACAGTTGCTTTTGATTGGTGACGTTGACCAGCTGCCATCGGTTGGTGCAGGCAACGTGCTGAATGACTTGATTGCATCAGAAAGGGTTGCCGTCGTGCGCCTAACACAGATTTTTAGACAGGCGCAAGATAGTATGATTGTGGTGAATGCGCACCGGGTGAACCATGGAGAGTTTCCGCAGTCTTCGTTGCCTGGATCAAAAAAAGATTTTATATATCTCAAAGAAGACGAGCCCGAAAATACCTTTGTACACCTGCGCACACTGTATACACAGCGATTGGCCAAGCTTGGTATTGATCCTGAGGACAGCATTGTGTTGGTGCCCATGAACCGTGGAGTTGTTGGGACCCAGCGGCTTAATCAGGAGCTGCAGGCAATTTTAAATCCTGGCAATGGTGACGATAACACGGTGATGCAGTTTGGCACCGTGTATCGCGTTCGCGATCGGGTTATGCAGATCAGAAACAATTACGAAAAATTTGTTTTTAATGGCGATATTGGCAAAATTATTGCCATCAGCAAGCCGGACCAGGAGATCGTCGTAAGTTTTGGCGATCGAGAGCTGGTTTATGATTTTGCTGAACTGAGCGAACTGACGCTTGCTTATGCCATCTCCATTCACAAAAGCCAAGGCTCTGAGTTTGGGGCGGTCATCATTCCCATCTTTATGCAGCATTTTATTCTGTTGCAGCGAAATCTTATTTATACTGCCATTACACGGGCAAAAAAACTGTGCATTCTTATCGGTCAACCCAGAGCTATTGCCATGGGCATCAAAAATGACAAGGGCATCGAGCGCTTGACGTTTTTGAAGGAGTTTTTAACGACCGATCTTGAAGCACGTTAAAAGCGTGTTGTTGCGTGTGTGTTAAAGAGGCTGCTTAATTTTGATTGGTGTGTGTATGGAACAAAAACAGCACTGTTTTGATGAGTGTGTCTTTATTATTCTGGGCGCAACGGGCGATCTTGCCCGACGCAAACTTATTCCGGCCATTTATAAACTTATTGCTTCAGGAAAACTGTGTCGTTTTGCGCTTCTGGGCGTCTCGATTGATAAAACCTCCATGCAAGAGGTTGTGCAGCAGGCTCGTCAGCACATTAAATCGGTTGATGCTTGCGTCTGGGAACGGTTGCAAGAAAATTTATATTACTATCAAATGGATTTTCATGATGCGGCTGCCTATCAGGGTTTGCAGCGTACCATAGAGACCATTGAACAGACGCATCGCATTGCATCAAATCGTCTTTTTTATCTGGCAACCATGCCGCAACATTTTGCGGTGATTACGCAAAATTTGGGTCGTCATGATATTGTTCACAAGCACACAGCATCCAAAAAAACAGTTGCAGGTACCTGGTCGCGCGTGGTGTACGAAAAACCTTTTGGAAACAGTTTGAAATCGGCGCGTCAGATCAATAAAGCCATTGCGCGTGTTTTTGATGAAGATCAGGTTTTTAGAATTGATCATTATTTGGGCAAGGAACTTGTTGCAAATATTGCGCTGGCGCGTTTTACCAATCGAGTATTTGAGCCGCTCTGGAATAATAAGCACATTGATTCGGTGCAAATTGTGCTGAGCGAAGATTTTGGTATTGAAGGCCGCGGCGGTTTTTATGATGCCTACGGCACCCTGAAAGATGTGGTACAAAATCACGTGTTGCAGATCATGGCTTTAGTGGCCATGGAGGTGCCCGAAAAATTTACCGCCCATCATTTGCGTGATGCCAAGGCACAGGTTCTTGCCAAAGCCAAGGTTGGAGCGGCCATTTTTGGTCAGTACGATGGCTACCTTCAAGAAAAAGATGTTAAACCAGATTCAACGACCGATACGTTTACGGCTTTAAAAGTTTTGATCAATAACCGCCGCTGGCGCGGGGTTCCGTTTTATTTAAAAGCTGGAAAATATCTGAACAAAAATGAAGCGAGCGTGCACATCAAGTTTAAGATGGTCAAGTGTCTGCTTGATTTTTGTCCTATGGATTCAAATTATTTAACCATCAAAATTCAGCCGAATGAAGGTTTTTATCTTGAGCTTAATGTGAAGGCGCCTGGGGTTTTTGATCAGGTGGTGCCGGTGAATATGAATTTTGCACACAGCACGCTCTTTGGGCCCAACACGCCGGAGGCCTACGAGGTGCTTCTGGCCGACGTTATCAAGGGCGATCATTTTGCGTTTGTTCGTGCTGATGAGATTGATTATTCATGGAAAATTATTGATCGTGTAGAAAAAAGTAAAGGTACGGTGTATCCGTATGCCAAGGGAAGCGCGGGCCCCAAAGAGGTTTCGCAGCTTGATAAAGATCGGGAAATTAGATGGCGAGCATAACAGTTGGCATGATTGGTTTGGGGCGAATGGGATTGGCAATTGCACAACGCTTGGTGCAAGCAAAACATCGCGTTGTTGGTTTTGATCAAACCTCCGCAATGATGGATGCGGCAAAAACGCAGGGTGTTGAAACGGTTCAGGGGCTTGAAGCGCTTGTTCAGCAGAGCACAGTACTCTGGCTTATGATTCCCGCCGGCAAGCCGGTTGACGATGTGCTTGCGCACGTTAAGCCGATGTTGCGGCCCGATCAGATTATTATCGACGGTGGCAACAGTTTTTTTAAAGACTCGATGCGCCGTGCCGAACAGTTAGCCCCCCAAAAAATTGCTTTTCTGGATTGTGGAACATCGGGTGGTGTGCATGGCAAAGATCTTGGCTTTTCGCTTATGATTGGGGGCGACAAGCAGGCCTACGAAAAAGTTGTGCTGTTGTTTGAGGCTATCGCAGCGCCATCAGGATATTTCTATGTTGGTCCTTCGGGCAGTGGGCATTACGTCAAAATGGTACATAATGGTATCGAGTATGCCTTGCTGCAGGCCTATGCCGAAGGTTTTCACATGATCAAAGATGGTCCCTTTAAAAATACTGACCTGGAAGCCGTCGCACACGTATGGAATCATGGTGCGATTATTCGTTCATGGATTGGAGAGCTTGCAGAAAAGGTCTTTGCTCGTGATCAAGATTTAAATGAAATCTCTGGTGCCATCGGCGAAAATTTGACCGGCCAATGGACAATAGAGATAGCGAAAGAGCTTAATGTGCCAGTGCGTCTGATTGCCGAATCATTGGCGGTGCGCGCGTGGTCACGACAGACCGGTGGAAATTATGCCACCAAGGTTGTGGCTATGTTACGGCATGAGTTTGGTGGTCATGAGGTAAAGAAGGTTAAATAATAGGGGTGTGCTATGTCTTTTGGTGATATTGACGCTGATATAAAAGCTAAAATTATTGGCATTTTACATACGTTGTTTCCAGGGGCAAAAATTTATCTTTATGGCTCTCGAGCACGCGGAACGAATCGTGAATACTCAGATATAGATCTTGCTATAGATACTGGAAAGCCGCAAATTAATATCGGTGAGGCGCGTGCTATATTTGAGGCATCGCATATTCCATACAAAATCGATATTGTTGACTTGCAAAGTGCGTCGCCCAAATTGAGAGAAATGATTTTAAAAGATGGAAAAATATGGAATCGGTGAGCGTGCGTATTGATGTTTTAAGGACAGCTCTAGATCGTCTTGATGAGTCACTATCTCTCGTCAATGATCCCTCTGCGCTACGATACCATACACAAATACGTGACTCGGTAATACAGCGTTTAGAATTTTCTGTTGATATATTTTGGAAATGCTTGAAAGAGCATCTTGAAAAGAAGCATGGTGTCATCATTGCAAGCCCAAAGGGGGTGTTCCGCGAATGTTTAGCGCAACAAATTGTAAATGCACAGGAATTTGCCACATTGATTGCTATGATTGAAGACCGTAATGAAACATCGCATCGATATGATGAGGTTATGGCTAAGCGAATAGTACAGAGTGCCTTTGGGTATAGAGATATCATGCTTGAGGTTGTAGAACGGATTGGCGGGGATCATGATGCCCATTAAAAAAATTATCGATATCAGCTGGCCGGTTACGCCGGATATGACGGCCTACAAAGACAAAAAAGAGGTTGCGTTTAAACACGTTGCAACATTTCAGCAAGATCGTTATCGCAAATCAACCATCACGCTGAGCGCCCATGCCGGCACGCATGTTGACGCGCCATCACATTTTGTTGAACAGGGTGTAACTATCGATCAGGTTGAGCTTGCGCAATTAATGGGGCCTTGTGTGGTGCTTGATATGACGCAGTGGTCTGAAAAAATCACTGCCGGTGACCTTGAAAAACATGACATCAAAAAAGATGCCATCGTTTTATTAAAAACAAAAAATAGTTTCTTTTCTGCGACAGCGCCGTTCGATCCAAATTTTGTGTACATCGATCTTACCGCTGCGCAGTATTTGGCCGATAAACAAATCAAGGCGATTGGCATTGATTATATCGGCATCGAGCATCATCAGCCTGGGCACGAGACACACGAGATATTTTTCAAAAACGGTGTTGCAATTATCGAAGGCCTGCGGCTTGAGGATGTTGAGCAGGGTAAATATTTTTTTTGCTGCCTGCCGCTCAAAGTGATTGGGCTTGATGGCACACCTGCACGTGCCATTCTACTCGTCGAGTAGTGGAGGATTACAAAAAAGGTCTTGACAGCGTTTGTACCAATAGTTCAAGCGATCTGGGTGTGAGCAGGAATTGTGGATGGTCATGCTGATGCCATTTTCTTCTTTGCGAAAACCCAGACAAACAAGATGCTGACCAATCCTGATAAGTACCGATTGGGGAATGTTAAAGCTGTGCAAGCGATCGATTGCACAGCGGAGACAATTTTTTAAGATGGGATGTTTTTTCAACTTGCCAAGATGACGCTCCCACCAGATCACGGTAATATTGTTCCACTTAGAAGCTCGGTATTTTTGTATACACGATTCTAGATGACGAGCGCCTACTATTTGCCTGATTTGCTCTAGGTCATTCAAGCGTGGTGCTGAAAGATTTATGGTATTAAGGTGGTCAAAGAGCTGGCTTCGTTGATCCTTGTCCAGATGATTGTAGCGCTTCCAAAAAACACTTTTTTTTTGGTGTGAGATGAGACCCTTTACCTCATGCTCAAAGAGCCAATTACGTTGCATGGGAGTTGTTGTTTCATACTCAAGCTCACGCCGTTGACAGATATAAGTCTCCCACATCCTGAGCAGCGTATCAAAAGGTGTGCGTTGGCAAATCCGGTGTTTTGAAGCTTTATAATCACAGCTATTGTTAAAGCTAAGCGCAAAATAGAGAGCATAATAGCAACAGTGGGCGACATGGGCACCGTTGAGTGAAGGATCGGTCTGGTTGAGGCCGTATTGAAAGAAAACCTTTTGTTCTAGTGGTTTACTAAAACCAAATCCGGGCTGTTGAGTTGCCGGTAAAGCTGTGCCAGTCGGTTGATACATTCCATGGATGGGTAGCACTGTGCAAAGCGTCAGTACAAATAAAATAACGTTGAGCATGATATTTTTTAATGATTACTGGTTGACGTGTAATTTTTTGAGAAGGCTTGCAGTATATCAGAAATATCATGATTGAAAAATATTTGCATGTACGAATTATGCCGGCTGATGGGCCTTGATGAGATCCATAAGTTGTTCAGCAAGGGTAGCCTCATTGCTTGTTGATTCCAAAAGCTTGGTGATCATGGCATGTAGCGAAGGATCGCCGGCTTGATCTCGCTTTTGTATGTTGTGACGTTTGCATCGCGTGGTCAAAAGCTGCAAAAACTGTTCTTCATACTGTTTACAAATATCTCGGCTGTCGGTGATGAGAACATTTTCGCAGTTGGTGGTGTTTGCTGCGCCGGTCCAGTTGAAAGACCCGGTCCACACGGTTACTCCGTCAAAAATGGCAAACTTGTTGTGCATGATGGGGCCATTGCCAAACCAGCGATCAGGAGTTGCTTTTTGAGGCTTTGTTTTTGGGTCAAAAGCAAAAACATTGACGCCATTTTCGGCCAGAAAGTCGGCCTTGCAGTATTTGCTGTCGGTGCTGAGAGGGTCAACAATAATCGAGACATCCACCCCCCTGCCCTTTGCTTCAACAAGTGCATTTGCAATATCTTTATCACAGATCAAATATACGGCGGCGTGAATGCTATTGCGTGCAGCCTTAATGTATTCAATCAGAGTTTTTGCAGGTCTATCTTGCGGAGAAAAAAGAGCGGCGACTCTTGCGTGCAGAAATGAAGAAGTGAATACTAAAAAAATCATACCGGTGCGAAGAACAGAAGCTTTCATACAATCTCCTTGAAAATGGGATTTCTTTTGAGTGTATCATAGGTCAATGATGGTTCTGCTAGTTTTTTAAAACGCCGTTGCGCATCACGCGTGAGGTACGAAAGGATTGTTTATGAAATCTATTGTAATGAGGGTGGGGATAATCATGGCTTTTCCTGCTTTTGCATCGTTATGTGCCGCACAGGCGGTTCCAGAGGTTCAAGAATTTGAGATGACAGAGCTTGTTGGTGCCTTGCATGATATCCAACAGGATTGGTCCGATTTTTATCAGGAAATTGTTCACGCTGCTAGCAAGTCCGATTTTATTGAATGGTATTTGCGGATGCCGAGTAGATTGTGGCCAACTATTCAAGATGTTGTGTACGACGAATATTTTGAAGCGTTCAAGAGATTGCCGGAAGGCTTTTTGAAGATGTTGCTGCGACGAGTTTATTATCAACGAACTGGAAGGCTCTTGGATGTGGTTAACATTGGCTATATTTTACAAAAATTTGAAAATGCATATCGATGCAAAGACGGGTGTGCAGGATTGTCATGGGCAGCCAGTTTGCACATCTGTAATCTACCCATGGTCGATCACTCTTATGATATCGAAGGATTAATGGGTCTTATTCGTGAATTTGACGCGATAAATCCTGTGTCGTATCTTGATCTGTCAGCGTGCTATCTCAAGAAGGTACCGGAGGGTATTGGCAAGCTTCAAAAGCTAAAAATTTTATGCCTACACAAAAACGATCTTAAGGTGTTGCCTGCAGGTATTGTCGGGCTCATCGGATTAGAGGCTCTTTATATTGACGGAAATAGCAATCTTAAGTCTCTGCCGCAGGGATTAGAAAATCTGGTAAATCTCAAGCATTTCTATATTGACAGAAAACTGGTTAGTTTGATTCCATTGAAATGGTCTACGCACACCACAATATATCTCTTTGGGCTTATGCTGCCTGTGTATCAGGAAGGTTTGGCTGTGATTTAAGAGGCATTGCATTGGCTAGATCTTTTTATCCTGAATACGATGGCCGAGTGCAAGCAGTTCATCGCGTATCTGGTCTGCCCTGGCCCAATCTTTTGCCTTGCGTGCAGCTTCGCGTTCTTCAAGCAACGCCTGAATTTGAGGGGTGATTGCAACCGCTTCTTCTTTGAGTGGTTGCAGGCTTAAGCCCAGAATATTGCGCAGCAATGTTTTGACAAATGCTGCAAAGATTGGTTCTTGTTTGTAGGCTGCAAGATGTTCAAATACATGACCCAAAAATTTAGGTGTGTTCAGATCATCGGTCAGCGCATCCAGCATGATTGCTGCACGGTTATCGTTCATAATAAAGCTGGCCAGTTGTGCATACGTTTGATCGGTAGCTGCAACGTTATCAAGGTTGCTCACCAGTTTTTTATAGGCTGTCTGTGCCGCATCAAGCTCGGTATCGGCGTAGTCAATGGGTGTGCGGTAGTGATGCTGAAGATAAAAAAAGCGCAGCACCATGGGGTCTTTGTGCTCGAAAATTTGGTTGAGGGTGACAAAGTTGCCCAATGATTTAGACATTTTTTCTTTATGAATATTTACAAAAGCGTTGTGCATCCACGTGCGGGCAAACGGCTGCTGGTGCAAGGCCTCTGATTGAGCAATCTCGTTTTCATGATGGGGAAAAATCAGGTCCATGCCACCACCATGCAGATCAAGCGTAATGCCCAGATATTTTTTTGCCATGACCGAACATTCAATGTGCCAACCAGGGCGGCCAAAACCCCATGCCGATTGCCAGAATTTGCCTTCGGTGTTGCCTTTCCAGAGTGCAAAATCGCCCGGGTTGCGTTTCTTTTCGTTCACATCAACTCGAGCGCCAGCTTGTAAATCATCAATCGTACGGCCAGACAATTTGCCGTATTCGGCAAAGGTGCTGATATCAAAATAAACGTCATGCTCAACAACATACGCGTGTCCACTGTCAATAAGCCCTTGAATAAACGCCATGATTTCTGGGATGCATTCGGTAACGCGCGGTTCGGCTTGAGGTTTGACACACCCCAGGTGCTTCATGTCTTGGGTAAAGCTTGCAATGAATTGGTCTGCGATATCGCGATAGTTTGCGCCATCGCCAGTTTTTTGCGCTGCTTTATTGATGAGCTTGTCGTCGATATCGGTAATGTTGCGAATGTAGGTAACATTGTGATCCAAGAAACGCAGCAAGCGTACCAGGGTGTCGAACGCAACATAAACCCGGCCATGGCCGATGTGAGCGTTGTCGTAGGGTGTTATGCCACAGACATAGACAGAGACCGTCTTTTCAGAGGCCGGGGTGAACGACTCTTTTTTTTTGCTGAGCGTATTGGTTAATCGTATGTTCATCATGCTGTCTTAGCCAAGGTATTTTGTGAGAGCTTTTTTGAGCGTCTCTTTGTCAACGGCGCCTATAATCCGTTCGTTTTCAGCAGGAACCTCTTTGCCATCCTTAAAGAAGGTGAAGGTTGGGATGCCGCGAATATTGAATTGTCCTGCAATGTCGCCTGCCTTATCAACATCGACTTCAACAAATGTGTAACGATTACCAAGCTCTTGTGACAACTCTTCGATGGTTGGCTTCATGGTTTGGCAGGCACCGCACCACTTGGCACCAAAGTCTACCAGAACAGGCTTTTTTGACTTGAGCACATGTTCTTCAAATTCGCTGGCTGATGTTACTTTGGTAATGGCTGAGTTTTCTGATGATGCTTGTTTACTGCCATGGCTTTCATGATCATGACTCTTGCAGTCAGAGCAGCCCGAGAACCAGTTGCAACCTGAAAGCAGAAGAAGGGAGGTTACGCCTACCAAAAGAAGATTTTTTTGCATGGTTAGTTCCTTACATAAAATTTTGATGGCTCATGTACTGATTTGATACATACAAAACATGATAAATCAATGATATCTAGAAAATGGCTGTCTGTACAGATAGCTTAGAGGAGGTACAAGCAAAAACGTGGCCAGAGAGGGCGCTATCATGCTGGGCAGATTGTCAGTACTGCGTGTCATTACGATATGCAGCATCGGATTCATATTTTTAAGAATTTATCAGCACAATCTTGTGATCAAGCTCAACTATGACTATCAGCGGTTGGATAAGAGAAAAACGCAGCTTGAAAAAGAGCGAAACGAGCTGTACACCCAGCTTATGTGCGTTAATGACCCTGAGCGCGTCTTGGCCTACGCAACGATGCAGCGTAACATGCGACCGCTCAAAGTTGGACAGATTGTGTGTCTTGATGATCGCAAGCCGTTTGATTTTGTGGGTACGACATCCAATGAGGTGGTGGTTCAGCAGTTGGGGCTTTTTGATATGGTACTTGGAAAAACGGGGGGATAGCACATGCTAGCACGCGACTATAAAATACGCGTCTTTGTGGTGTTTTTATGCTTCATCATGTTGTTTGCCATCATAGCGATTCGTCTTTTTTTGATTCAAATTCGTCAAAAAAACTTTTTTAAGGTGCTTGCAAAGCATCAATACGAGCTTGAAATAACGCTCAATCCACCACGCGCATTTATTTACGATAGTTCAGGTCGTTTTCCTCTTGCCTTCAATCGCGAGGTTCCTTCAGCGTTTATTGTTCCTCATCAGCTTGCAACACCAGACAAGACATTGTCATTTTTAAAGCGACAGTATCCCGATGTTTATCAGCGCATCAAGCAAAATCCTGATAAGCAGTTTTTATGGCTGGACCGCAAGCTGACGCAACAAAAGCATGAAAAGCTTGTCAAGCTGGGGCTTAAGGACATTCATTTTATTGGAGAGCATCAACGGTTTTATCCACTTCAGGCCGCAGCTCAAGTAGTGGGGTTTACCGATATTGATAACGTTGGTACCGCGGGGATTGAGCTGGGTTTTTCAAAGCGCTTAAGTGGTCTTCCGTCACGTGTTAAGTTTGAAAAGGATGCTCGATCGGGCAGTTTTTATTTTGAAAAAGAGATTCAACGGCAGGGGCAAAGAGGGTCGCCAGTTACGCTGACGGTTGACCGCGCATTGCAAGCCATTGCCTACCACGAGCTGCGCCAATCAGTTGAAACATTACAGGCCAAGAGTGGATCGGTGATTATTATGGATCCTGAGACTGGGCACATTCAGGCGCTGGCAAACTATCCAGCGTTTGATCCTAATCAAAAAAGTGTGCCATCGCTTGAGATGATGAAAAATAATGCCGTGTGCGAATGCTTTGAATTGGGTTCGGTGATGAAGGCATTTTGTGCATTGGCTGCTTTTGAAGAGGGGGCTGTGTCATTTGATGAGCCGATTGATTGTGAAGGTCGTTACGGCTACGTCGATGGTGTTAAAATCGAAAATCCAACGATTACGTTATTGAATCGGCTTGCTGAAAAGAATAATATTTTGCCATTTAACGAGGTGGTGCGTTATTCCAGTAACGTTGGGATTGCCAAAATTGCCAAACGTCTGGGCCCTCGTTTTTATTTGCATCTGCGTCGTTTGGGTTTTGGGACCAAAACCAATATTGAGTTTCCTGGCGAGCGTACCGGGTTTGTTAATCCTCCAGAACGTTGGAGCAGGCCATCGCTGATTGTAATGTCTTTTGGCTACGAATTGATGGCATCACCCATTCAACTGGCAAAAGCGTTTTCCGTGATTGCAAATGGCGGTTATGACGTGCAGCCGTCGTTAATCAAGAGCGAAGAAAAAAAGCAGACGCGACGCAAATTGTATAAAGATCAGTCAATTAATGACATGAAAAATATCATGGAAAAAGTATGCGAGCGACACCAAATGCCTGGGGTGCGGGTGATGGGAAAAACGGGGACGGCTCGCTGCATCAAAGATGGCCGCTATTCGGCTCAAGATCATATTTACACGTTTGCTGGCATTGTTGAAAAGGGTGACTATCGACGCGTGGTGATAACGTTTGTAAAGGAGCCGGCCAAGGCGAGCCTCTGGGCATCAGAAACGGCATTGCCCTTGTTTGCCAAGGTGGCTGAGCGAATGGTGGTGCATGATATGGTGCACCAACGCATAGGCTGATGCGTTTTATCGTGCCCAAAAGGCATTGGGAATATACTCAATGGTATGTTCGTTATTGTTAAAGATAACGGTTGCTACGTCAAAACGAAACACCTTATCGCGAAGCTGCTTAACCAAAATAAAGTTACGCGCAGCTTTGATGATACGTTGCTGCTTGCCGTAGGTTACTGTCTGAGAAATGGGAAAGTATTGAGTATTGCGCGTTTTGACTTCTACAAATACGATGTACTCATCTTTGGCTGCAATGACGTCAACTTCGCCCAGGCGGGTTTGATAATTACGTGACAAAATGTCGAAACCATCTCTTTGCAACCAAGTTACTACCGCCTCTTCTCCCTTGTTGCCGAGTTGTTTTGTTTCAAGCATAGCGTTTCGTATAGGTTAAAAAATAAAAGGCCGTTGTTTTTCGGTAAGTGCTTGTGCCATCTGAGTAAAGCTTGATGAGGCGTACTTTGTCCGCAGGGTTTTCACGTTTTCGTGAACCAGAGTGAGATTTTTTTGCTTCTTAGCAAGTTTGCATTCTAGGTACAAAAGACGTGCATCGAGTGCTGGATTGAGCGCAAGGTATTTATCTTTCAAATATTTTAAGCGCCCTTGTGCAGCATCCAGGTGTCCTTGTTTGAGATAGAAACTAAAAATGTAAATCTCTTTATCTATCAGTTTGTTTTGGCAGGTTGTTTGGATATCCTGCACCTCTTTGCGGTATTGTTTAAAAGCGTTGTTTTGGATGTACTCCTGACACAGTTTGACCGTTTCTTCTGTTTCAGTTTGGTCGCAGTCAGTTTTGAGCGTTTGATAAAACATTGCCATGATCGATTTGTATTTTGCATATTCGGTGCGTTTATCAGCAGGATAGAATTGGTTGAAGTGTTCATACACCTCTTGTGCTGCGGCATAGCGGCCATCTTTAAAATACATCTCGGCTAACAGGATTTTGTACTTGGCTATGTTGGCGTGATCGGGATAGCGCGAGACGATCTCTTCAAGATAAGTGATGGCATTGTCACGCTTTTTGGCCTTGAGTGCTGTTTTTGTTTTATCAGAAAGTTCATCAAAACTCATCTTGTCTTTGGTTTTTTCCTTGGCGCATTGTGTGAAGAACAATACCAACACAAGGGCTGATGCTTTAAGACAGGTGTTTTTGATGCTTGGTGACATGTATACCATAGTTTTTTGCCTACTCTTCCTGGGGGTCAAAAATAGTGATAAAACGCTGAATTATGCTACCATGTAACATTTTTTTTGTAAACCGAAAACGGGGGGCTTAAAGGACTAGTAAGAACGGTCTTTCTTTGTTAGAATTGCCAATCTTAGAGGCTTTACTGCAACGAGGCTAAAAACTTGGATCTAAGGCCCCTACAATCAATGCATTTTTCACCATTTTCATAAAGGACGTTTGATGGACAAAAAGTTTCTTGTAGCAGTCATGCTTTCAATTGGTACCCTGTGGCTTGTGAACACCTACTGGAGCAAAAAGGCTACGCCTGAACAGGCTGGCGTGGTGGCCGTGGGAGCCGCCCAAGAAGCCGTCCCAGGACAACCTATTAGAGTTCCTACATCTCAAGATCTTTATAAGCCACTTGAGCAGGACGTTGTTTTTGCGGACAAAAAACTTTCACAAGAAGTAGTGGTTGATGTTGAAACGCCCTACATCAAGGCAACGCTGTCTAGCTACGGAGCAACGTTGGTGAGCCTGGATTTTAAAGAACACGTAGGCAAGGCACATAAGCCGCTGCGCACCATTCACAACAAAGGTGCCTTTGAAGAAGAGCAGCGTAAAAAAGGCTGTTTCCTGCTTGCTCTAGATCAAAAGACGCCGTATCAATACACGCTTGCGGATAAACGTGTAACTGGCAAAACAACAGAAGTCGTGTTTAGAGCAGAAGCAGATACTTGTTCTATTGAAAAAACCTTTGTGTTCAATAACGAAAATTACCAAGTCGATGTGCATATTGCCCTCGAGCCAAAAGGCCATGCGCCCGTCAAGCCGCGCCTCTTCTTTACCGCACCATTTGTGGGTGAACTTGAAGAGGATAACGCAACAATTTTGACCTGGAGTGAGCCAAAAGAGACTCTTGAAAAGGTTGATATGGCATCTACGCAGGGTATGGCATGGTTCTGGACCGGCAATAAGCCGGTGTTTGGTGCTGAGGACCGCTATTTTGTGCATGCATTGGTGAATGACCCTGCAAAGTTTGTTCAACGTGCGTTTGTCAAAACGGTTGATGCAAAAAATGTTTTCCCTGTGTTGGAAGGCCCAACTCTGACCGCAAAGAGTTCTT
>JAHFBR010000107.1:1745-4189 GCA_023249955.1 bacterium | reverse complement strand
GGCGATGAAAGAATTACCTGCACGAGTGTTTCGCGATCTTTGAATGTTGGGACACTGTGTATTAAAGAGAGTATTTTTGGCAACAGCGTTGGCGAGCGGAGTGGCATGGAGAGCGATACATCATCAAGCAGAAGACCGCTTAATTCTGTCAGTCCTCTGGTTACCTGCTGCTTGTTGTGCTGTTGTTGTTGCAGGAGGGCAAGATCCTTTTCTTGAAGTTCGATGACCAGGAGTTGTTCAGGTTGTTGTACGTTTGGCTTACGATCAGTGAGTTGTGCTGCAACGCTCAGTGCAGAGCCCAAAACGCCCAGCATGGCGAGTTGTTTTTCCTGCTTGTTACTTGAGGTGAGTGCTTGACCCAAGTGTGCACATGATTGTGCCAGGCAGCCCAGAATACCTGAAAAAGTGCGTCCCAATTTGCGTGTTGGAACGTTGTATGGATTTATTTCGTTGGGGCTAACTCCGATCAGCTTCTCAACAACATTATTGCAAATATCTTGTTGTACATGTGGTTGCGCGTAGTGAAAAGTAGTTGCGACGATTAATGCTCCAGCCCATACACGACAAAGTTTCATACTAGCATCTCCTTTTAAAAAAATGGTCTTTTTAAAAAGCGTAGAGGAGGTGCTGTGGTTTTTTCAATGAATTATCAAATTGTTGCTTGTGAAAGGCATCTAGCTTTTTGTATATAATCTTGCGCGTAGGCTAAAACCTTATCAAATGATGCCAAAAACCAATAGGTGTAGCGTTCTGGTTGCAGCTTGATGTCTGCTGTCAGATCTTCAAGCGTCACCCAGGCAACGGTTGCAATTTCATCCGGGTTGGGATTGATGATGCCATCAAAAGAGCCAAAAAAAACGTGATCAAACTCGTGCTCAAAGAGGCCATCATTCGCAAGATTCACTTTGTAGGTAAAGTGGAACATTTTTTGTAGCGAGCAGTCAAAACCAAGCTCTTCACGTAAGCGGCGATGGGTTGAATCTTCAAGTGATTCTCCTGGGCGTGGATGACTGCAGCAAGCATTGGTCCACAAGCCGCCCGAGTGATATTTAGAAAAAGCTCGCTGGTGAATCAGCATTTTACCTTCATGATTAAAGATAAAAATTGAAAAAGCGCGGTGCAAAAGGCCTTTTTGGTGCGCGGTTAATTTTTCTTCAGTGCCAATTTGATTGTCATGAGTGTCAACAAGAATAACGTGATCAAGCATATTTTCTCCTGTTGGGTTGTTTTATATGCGCTCCTGGACTGGCAACGGCTGTGAGAAGTCGATATGATCATCATTCATTGGTTTGTGATGAACCATCAGCATGATGGAGTGCAATGATAGATCGTTGTGCAGAACTGTTTTAATCAGACTTTCAATAACCATCCATTTTTTTATAACGCTCCATTCGGGTGCAAAGAGGCTACGATCAAAAGAGATGTATGCCTCATTGCCCATTGATGAAACGGCGATTGATTCCAGTGAGACGTGGCGATTAAGTACGTGTTCATCGTGCATAACCAAAAGCCATTGTTTAATCAGCTGTGTAGCATTGCGGCCGACATTTTGGGGATCCCAAACCATTGTTACTGTTTCGTGATGCCATTTATGTTGGCGCCAAAAAAAGAGTTTGATTGTTTTGTGATCTGGCATTTTTTGATCAATGGCAACACCGTGATGGGTTGGCAACATCGAAAAGTGGATGATAATCCACTGGCGCTGAATTAAAAAAAAGATGGCGCCTACCACACCGCACAAGAGCGTTAAAAAGAGAAAGGTTTTGATTTTCACAACAACACGTTTTTTTATTCAATAAGATTACGTAAACCCATGGCGACCAAGTCGGCCTTTCCGCTGTTGGTTCTGCGATACGAATCGCTTTCTGCGTGAAAGGTAGAAAATTCAAAAACTTCTGATTCAACCAAGGCAGTAAGGCGATGCCATGTCAGGGGTGGCATGTGTGCAGTATCGCCTGGCAGCATGATGCGGGTTTGTGCAACGCCGTTACATTCAGTTTCCAAAACGACTTTACCGGATTGGAGATAAAATGTTTCATCTTTAACCTTGTGGTGGTGCATAGAGCACTGATAGCCTGCCTTAAACACAAGTCTTTTGCCGCAGTAAGCCGGTTTGTTTACGATCCACTCTTCGTGTCCCCATTCCTTTTCAACAATACACTCGAGTTGTTCTGGCTTGACAATAAAACCATGTTTGATAAGGCCGTTGTCATGTAATGTAGGATGTTTTTGCATAAGAAAACCTAAGGTGATAAAACAAGTTTTACTGAAGTTCCGATTGATTTTTTGAGTGTCCGCTGCGGTTTTTGAGCAAGTTTTTTAAATAGAGCGCCACGCCGTCTAATGCATCTCGAAACCATGGTGCATACTGCGATGGTTTTTCGTGCACGTGATGCAAAATAGTATTAATAGCGAGCCATTTATATGAGTCGGTGGCAAAATGA
>JAHFBR010000107.1:0-1735 GCA_023249955.1 bacterium | reverse complement strand
ATAGCAATGACTACGTGACCACCTTTGACCAAGGCGCCATGATTTTGTTGTAGTGTGGCATTGGGTGTAAATGCTTCGTGCAGTTCGCAGTCAATGCCGAGCTGCTCAAGATATTCCTGTGCATCGGCAAGGGGGGATTGTGTTAAATCTTGATGTTCAAAATGCGGAGTTTCCCACGTTGCTTGTGCTGCTGGAATGGTGGTTTTTTTGTGCAGAAGCAGTTCGCCTCTGTGATTGACGATAAAGATTCCGAGTGTTTTTGCATGTGCTATTTGTTCATCATTTTTCATGCAAACCCCTTTTTTAGCAATGAGCGATTGTGCTAAACATGCTGTAAATAAAATACTTCTATAGTTTTACGGAAATAATTCCCAAACGTCAAATACTTCTTTGGGAAACATTGATGAGGGCTTGGTTGACATCAGCAAAAACGCGATTGTTCTTTTGCAAATCTTTGAAGCGTGTGCTTTGGTGGAGCAACTGTTCAACCACAGGGTTAAGTCCGGCGATGGCAACGCTTTTGTTTTTCTGCCCAAGACCATGAATAATATCGCTTAAGGCTTCAACGCCGTCAAGATCAATAAAGTGAACATCTTGCAAATTTAAGATGACGTCGGTATACACCGGAGCAATATTATCAAGGCGCGCGATGTGTGCTTGTGCATTGATATAAGCAAAGGGGCCTTTAATGCTGTAGACCAACGTCTCTGGCTCGTACGGTACAGTTGGCGATATTGGTGCTTGTTGCTCTTTGCTTTTTACCATAATCTCGTGGTATCCGGCTGAGAGTTTTTCCATAAACAGCAGCATGGCAATGACCGCACCCAGCAGAATGCCGATGACCGCATCCTCGTAAACGGTGACTCCGGCAACAACCAATGAGAGCATCAGATTTTTTTTATCTATCTTAAACATGCGCAAAAAGTGTTCCATTTCAAGCATGCGGATTGAAACAAAAACAAGG
Source organism: bacterium (assembly GCA_023249955.1). GTDB lineage: Bacteria > Babelota > Babeliae > Babelales > RVW-14 > JAHFBR01. The sequence goes on along the minus strand of JAHFBR010000107.1, from coordinate 771 downwards.
ATGGCTGCCAAAATTGCCGATGGAAGATAATGAAAGTAGTGCAAAAAGAGCAGCGATATAAATGCGATAAAAAAACTGCTGATGGTTGCTGATGCGCTGTGGGTGCAGCCGCTACGAATATTCAGTGCTGTGCGTGCAAGCGCTGCCGTTGCTGGAATGCCGCCGGCAAGCCCCGATCCAATGTTGGCCAAGCTGAGCCCAAACATCTCTTTGCGTTTATTATGCTTTGTTTTGGTGGCGCCGTCCGCAATGCGTGCAGAAATCATCGTCTCAAGAATAGATATCGTTGCAATTGAAAGAGCAGGAAAAATGTAGCTTAAGCGGAAGTGAAAGCTGGGTAGCTGAAAGAGCGTTACATCGAGCATTGGGAATTTAGCTCCTAAGGTTTGCAATTCCCAGGGTATTATTTTTTCTACGCTTAAATAACCAACAAGAATACCAAATGGCGTTAAAACAATTGACCCTGGCAATCGGGGCGTAAAGTATGCAAACAAGAGCAGGCCAATAAGCATGGCTGAAAAAACCGCAAGTGTTGGAAGATGCAGCATATCAACATGTTTGAGTGATTCATAAAAACCGTAGATGATATTGTCACGGTGCGGTATGTTTTTGAGCCCCAAGGCGGTATTGAACTGTGAGCATATAATGATAATGGCAATGCCTAAGATAAATCCGTGGAGCGCGCTGCCGGGGATGAAGGTAAGATATTTTTCAAGCCTGCATAAGTAGGCGACAAAAACAAGCGCGCCAGATAGCATGGCCAGGATTGGC
>JAHFBR010000106.1 GCA_023249955.1 bacterium | reverse complement strand
CGCTCTGTTAATTTACTGCTCGTTAGGCCACCCAGCACCAATACTTCCCCTGCACCCATGCTTGCCTTGGTGGTTAAGGCTCGATTGCTGCGGTTTGGGGTTTCTGTTGGCTGAGCGGTGGCAAATTCATTGACGGTAACATCAATGCTGAGATCTATGATACCCGTCAAATTGATATTTGGTGTGAGCTCAACCTTAATTTCAGCAGGGATCTCTTCTGTTCTTTGGATAGGATTATTGGCTGCTGTTTGTTCAATTTTGCCTTTAATTCTAAAAATTGTCTTTGTTGAAATCAGACACTTTTGATTATTGTTTGCAAGTAAGTAAGGCTGCGAAATGACGTGGGCGTTATTAAGATTTATAACCGCTTTGATAAAAGCCCAAATATTTTCAGATCCTTTGACCCCCGCCTTGCCAAGTGTTAAAAAGCTGGCATTTTCTATGCCCTCTATATCGGGAGCTGCAAGATCAATAAAGGGTGCTGAAGGATCAAACGCCTGTTTACCCTGGTCGCCGCTTGGAACGGTGTTTTTGACTCCACTGCTCAAATTGTCAAATTCAATGCCAACATTTTGAGCCAAGGGCTTGCCCTTAATCCCAAAAACCTGAGCACCTATTTGGCGAATTTGCCCAATGGTCGCATCAACGATCATCACCTCAATGGCGACTTGTGGCTGTGGTTTGTCGATTTTATCAATAAAAGCCTCAAGGCGACGCCAGTCTGTTTGATTGCAAGCGATAATCAAACGGTTACCACCGCCGCGTTTGCCCGACGTCGTGCTGTCGTCGTTGGTTTCTGCCGAGATTATCACGTCCTCAAATGCTTTATAACCACCCTCAAGAACAACACTCTTATCGGATCCAGCTGCTTTTGGGGCCTGAATAACACTATCTAAGATTGGTTTTACGTCTTGGGCCTGTGCATAGCGTAACTCTTTGATGTGTAGGCGTGACTCAGCATCATCAATAGGAACATCGATATATTTCGCAATAAACGCCTTAATTTTATCGATATTTTTTTGGGTGCCCAGCAGAACGAGTGAGTTTTTAATTGGCTCGGCGATGATCTTTGTGTTGGTTGAAAAGTAGGCCGACTCTTTTTGGGTTGGCGAGGCAAAGCGAATGATGCGGCTGTCTTGTTCGGTGCTGCCCATGATGTCTTTGCTAAAAAGTGTTGCCACGGTGTCAGCACTTGCCCATTGCAAACGAACAATTTCAATGGCTTCGCGCAATCCGCCCATATCAAGCTCTTTAACAATTTTCATGGCGGCTTTAATGTTTAAGCTTTGATCTTTGATGATGCAGACATTTAAATCTTTGTTATCCAAGATATTTTTATCATCAATCATGCGCCCAAGGATGCTTTTGGCGGTATCGGTCTTGATGTTTTTGAAAAAATATACGTAGCGTACAACCATGGTATTATCGGGCAAATCTTCCGGTTCGGTGCCATTGGCTGAAGAAAAGATTGGGAGCACCTCTTGGCCGTTGTCTTTGCTTGCTACAACGCGATAGACGTTGTTAACGTTAACCAGTGTGAAGCCGTTCATTTCCAGAAGCGTCAAAAGCACATTCCATGCACGTTCAAGTGAGAGTGGATTACGTGTGGTCAGCGTAACTTTGGCAGCATCTAAGTCTTTGTGGGGAATAATATTGATCTTCTTTTGTTCGCCAAGATAGTGCACCACACTGCCCAGCGACGCGTTTTCAAAATTAAGATAAATGCTTGCCGCTTCATCGGCTACCTTTTCTGCCTCTTTGGGGCCTACTTGTATAGGCTGTGGAGCGGGCGTAACTATAGCGCTACACGTATGTGTAACAAAAAGTATCAACAAGCAGTAGAGCACAAAGAATTTCATGATATTGGTCATGGTCTTCTATTCCGAAAACGATTTATACTTTTTGGTTGCTATGATTATATCACAAGTTATTTTGCTTGCTTCCTCTTTACGTAGAGTAAGCTCTTTAATGTAAACAATCTCTTTTTTATCAAGCGCATCAAGCACTTGTACCAATTTATCCGATGTCAAACCCTTGAATGTTGCAGGTAATGTTATTTCGTCAAATTTTTCATTTACTTCTTCAGATCGAGGGTTCCAGTTTGGCTCTGGGGTAAGGCTTTGCTCGCGGCAAAACTGCTCAAAAAAGCTTTGGATGGTAAAATCTTTGTTGTTATCAAGTTGTTCTTTGAAACGCTTTTCGTCTTTAACCATGGCTCGATTATCAGCAATAATCTTGTATGCTTTTTCGGTCAAGCTTTGTACCTGTTTAAATTTATTGATCAGTTCGATGTTCTTAAGCTGAATGTAATAAACAATGCCGCCTGCTGCGCACGCAACGCCCAGCAATGACATCAAGAGATAATTCTTGAACTGTTTATGCTCAAGATTTTGAATGTAGGCTGCTATTTTTGCTAAAAATTCCATAACCTATACTTCTCTTGCTTTCATACGGACTTCAAAGTTCACACCACCCTCGGCAGTTGTGGCTTCTAGATGTTGGGTTTCTGGTTCGCATACGCGCAACAGTGCCGAATCTTTAAAACGACTTTCAAGTGTTGCAAAATCAACAAAGTGATTGCCCGTTTTCGAGCTAAAAAATCCGTCAATTTCAACTTTTGGAATACCAGCGTCTGGTTTGGTACCAGTACCGCGTTCACGTTCCCATCCCTTTGCTTGGGTGGTAAATACCACTTCTTTGATGGTGACATCAAACTGCTTTTTATTAATGATGCGTGTAACCTCAAACCAGAGGCTGAGTGGACGCATACGTTGCTGGGCGAAGGGGGCCCAGATTGTAAGTTTATCGCGCACAATCCGTTCGCCATCACGCACGACATTGGCCAACGTCGGATTCTTGGGGAACTGATTTTTTGGGAAAATTCCCTCAGATTTAATGCGATTTACTTCGCGTTGTTCAATGGCATCAATTTGTGATTGTAGACCATGGAGGTCGAAGTAGCCTTTAACACACAATGACAAAAGCATAAAAATGGTCAAAACGCTTGCTGTTGCCAGCTGTTTACCAATCAGGCCGTGGCGCTGTAGTGCAAATTGTTTGCGACGCAAATCAAATGCATCCTGTTCAAGGGGTGGTAGGGCTGTGCCCATCGCCATGGCAAAAAGATGCCATTCGTCTACCGGGTGCTTGATTTTGTTTTTAACGGTTTTGTTTTCAAATATTTTTTTGCAGTTAAAAACCTCGCATGGAATCTGCATGGTATCACTGCAGAAGGTCATAAAATCGGCAATATTGCTGACGTAGCCGGTAAAAAGAACCTTGGTAATGCCCTCATAAAAATTGAGTTTGAGGCTAAATGAGTTAAGTGTAAATTGAATATCATTGAGCAGCAGCACAAAGTGCTTTTGCGCTGCTTTTATCAAAGCGTCATCTCCCAGTGCGCGTATGCCGCCGCGTAAAAGCTTTTGTTCAATATCTGGTGCTGGAATCTTGGTCTCTTCGCTCATGAGTTTGATAATGCTACCGAGGCCGCGCTGAATGTAGCGTGTCAGCCGCAGTTGCCCATGCTGTACAAATGCAATGCGTGTGGCATGCATGCCCACGTCTACTAGGGCTGTTGCGTGGGGTAAGTTTTTGTATTCTGGAATTTGTTGATACAGACCGTAGATCGAAAAGAGATCAATGGTAATGCTTGAGGGCTCGATCTCTGCCTTTTCAAAAATCGTAAGATATTGCTCCAGGTCTTGATTACGTACAGCTGCGACCAGTACTTGTGCACCAGGCTCGTCCTTCTTGCTCTTGGTAATAATAAAATCGACGACGGCGTCTTCGATGGCAAAGGGCAACATCGTTTCGATTTCATAATCCAAAACCATGCGAATTTTTTCTGGGTCTTTAAATTGGAGCTGCAACTCTTTAAAAATGACCATTGATGCAGGAATACAAATTCTGATGCGCTGATATTTTTTGACGCGTGACACAGCCTTTTTTATCGCTTGTGCAGCACGGTCGGCAAAAGTATCTTCTGGTCCGTCTTGAATGGGCTCGGTAATCAGATCTTCTACCACCGTTTTGCCGCGTTTGGCGTAAACCAGGGCAAGGCGCACAGAGTCTTCATGGAGCGATAGTCCAATGATGTTTTGAGCAAGAATGCGATGAGAGCCAATTTTTTCTGGCAAAAAAATCTCTTTTATCATGCTTGTGCCCTTTGCGCATGCTGCTTATCAGGCAAGACTGGTTCGCTCAATGAGTTACCGGCGGATA
>JAHFBR010000105.1 GCA_023249955.1 bacterium | reverse complement strand
ACTTCAGTAGGACGAAAATAGCGTGGGTCGATTTCGACAATAACATCGCCCGGTTTGAAAAACGCATGCCAGCGTGTGTCAGTACGCACAATCACACCCCGTTCTGCTTCGTTTGCCCCCTGCCAGGCAATTTCAAGGCCAGCGTAGGCAACCGCTTTTTCCACAAATGACCGTACGGTATTACTGGTGCCGGTACCAACCACATAATCGTCGGCCTTATGATGTTGCAACATTAGCCACATCATCTCAACATATTCGGGTGCAAAGCCCCAATCACGCAACGCATTAAGATTGCCCAGGTATATTTTTTTTTGTTTGCCCGCCAGCATATGAGCAATGGCGCGTGTAATTTTGCGTGTCACAAAGGTCTCGCCACGACGTGGACTTTCGTGATTAAACAAAATCCCATTACAGGCAAACATGCCGTACGCTTCACGATAATTTACCGTCATCCAGTAGGCATACACCTTGGCCGCAGCATACGGACTGCGTGGATAAAAGGTTGTTCTTTCATGTTGTGGCGCAGGGGTGCTGCCAAACATTTCCGACGACGAGGCCTGATAGAATTTGATGTAACGGCCACTCTGCCTGATCGCTTCAAGCAGCCGCACCGTGCTTAATCCTGTTATGTTTGCGGTGTATTCCGGCATCTGAAAAGAGACTTTGACATGCGACTGCGCTCCAAGATGATATACTTCGTCAGGTTTGATGGTGCTGATCAGATTGCTCAGCACACTGCCATCCGACAGATCACCGTAATGCAAAAAAAGACGCACCTGCGATTCGTGAGGGTCAACATAAAGGTGATCGATACGCTGAGTATTGAAAGTTGATGCGCGTCGTGTAAGGCCATGAACTTCGTAACCCTTGGAGAGTAAAAATTCAGCCAAGTACGAACCATCTTGTCCGGTGATACCGGTGATTAACGCCTTTTTCATGATCTCCCCTTTTTTGCATACTACGCCAACTCCTGATGCACTTGCTGTTCGTGATGCGATGGCACAAGGTCAGCAAAGGCAACTTCCTGTACGCATCCTTGATCGATTTTATAGATTTTATTACAGCGCGCAACAGTCGAAAGTCGGTGTGCAACAATGACCAGTGTAACGTTGTTACCAAGCGCATAAATCTGGTTCATGATGCTCGATTCTGTGTCATGATCAAGCGCCGATGTTGCTTCATCAAGCATCAAGAGCTCTGGATTATCATAAAGCGCACGCGCAATTGCCACACGCTGCTTTTGGCCGCCACTCAGCTTAATGCCACCCTCTCCAACACGTGTAACCAAGCCCTGCTGTGTTTGTAAAAAGTCGTAAATCTGCGCCTTAGTTAATGCAGCAATAATTTTTTGTTCATCATACTCGCGCCCAAAAACAACATTGTCGGCAATGGTGCCATCAAAAAGATAGATCGATTGTGGGATGTAACCAATTTTTTGTCGCCATGCACAGCGATGATCATCGTCCAGGACAACTCCATCGATGCTTATAACACCGTGCTGCGGACTATAAAGCCCCATCAAAACATCGGCCATGGTGCTTTTGCCTGACCCGCTTGGACCAACAAATGCAACGCGCTCACCCTTATGAATAGCCAACGAAACGTCACGTAAGACCGGCTTTTGAGGCAGATACTCAAAGCACACATTCTTCACAGCAATAGAACTTTTAAAGTCTATCGTTTGTTTGCCCAACGCTTCGGTTGGGAGCTGCAAAAAGTCATACACCCCCTGCAACGAATGCTGAGCAAACTGAATTTGGTTAACACTGGCAAGAATTTTGTTCATCGACGGCAACAGGCGATAAAATGCAAGCGCATACAATGACACGATGGGAATAACAAATGCTGCGTTATTGTGGCGATAAATGACATACAAAATAATGCTCACTAACAATACGAAACCTATGGTTTCCAAAACAAATCGTGGCGCATTTTGCAAGGTTGTATAAACAATTTGTGCCCCTGCAAAACCACGCGTTGATTGGGCAAGGCGCTCCGCCGTTGCCGGCTCGTGTCCATGCAGTTTAATAAGTTTGTAATTACCAAATGATTCGTTAAAAATTTTTGAACCTGCAAGCGAATATTTTTGGGTGTTTTTTCCTGCTCGGGCCACACTGCGCGAAAAGGCTTTGATAATCAAAAGACTTTTCACCGTCAAAAAGCAGGTTAAAACAATGGTCATTTTCCAGTTTACAAAAAACAGCATGGCGTAAACGCAGGCCACCGTAAAAAGTTCTGCTGACATGGTCAGCAGCGCAAACACCAGCTGGGTCAGCGTTCCGGTGTACGAAAAAATAGCCTGACTCATGGTTGCAGAATTTTTGCTGACATAATCTTGATACGAAAATCGAAGAAAACGCGAAAATAAAAGCGTTGCAAAGCGTTGATACCGAGTGTACGAAAAATGGCCCATGATGTAGATATGAATAATATTTAAAATGCCACGAAGCAGGTAAAAAAGCGCAAGCCCAATGCCTAAGATCATCACAAATTGCGCGGGGCTTGAACAGCCTAGGAAACGATAGGCCCACGCGTAGTAGCGATTTGTGATAATTTGATCAAAGTTGGTTGCGATAGAGATGAAGACCATGATGGCGGTTATGCTGACCGTTTCTATGATTGAGACAAGCACCGCCAATGCCAGCAATAAACCCAAAACACGCTTGTCTCGCGGCAAAAGAAGTTTATTGAGCAACAATAAAAATTGCATAGAAGCGCTCCATCACAGCTCTCATTTTTTTGCATTAGTTAGGATCTTTTTAAGGTAACTGGATATGGTGAAATGTAAAGGAAGCAAACAGGTAGTTCAATTCAACATTATTTTGATTGTTGATGTTGATAATAATAAGCCCATTTTTCTTCCCACGTCCTCGGGCCCCTACATGCTTCACGCGCTCTCAGAAGTTTTTCTATTTCTGTAAAGCCAAAGTGAATCGCATAATCTAAAGGGGTGCAACTCAAAGAAGCTGGTACATTGACAGGACTGATCTTTATCTCTGGATAATTCAAGAGAACTTTGACCACATTGAGCTGCCCCGTAAATGCTGCATGGTGAAGAAGCGTCCAGTGGTAGTGACACACAGCATTAACAAGATGACGGTTGCGGTCAAGAATAAAACGTACCGCGTCAGCATCACCACTTCGCGCAGCACGCTTCAAAAGCATCAAATTTTCACCATCAGGAGCAGGTAAAATTTTGTCGAGCCCAAGATGTGGATAGAGATTAGGATGTTTATGTTTGATTTGCTCAATGCTTGTATAAGTAGATGACTCCTGCATAGGCATAACATTACCAAATGCTACACCCACAAAAACAAAAGCGCTCAGCATTTTTTTAATATTGTTCATGAGTGGATCTCCCTATTATTTATTATTCCCATTTTTCCTCTCCGTGGTATAACCAATATTATAGCCTCATCCACTCCACAACGTGAAAGTTTTTCATGCAATTAAAAAAAATTTTAGTCACCGGTGGCGCAGGCTTTTTGGGCAGCAATTTGTGCAAAACGCTGCTTGATGCGGAACATACCGTTATTGCCATCGACAACCTGTCCACCGGCAGAAAAGAGAATATTGCACGCCTGCTGAGCAATAAAAACTTTAGTTTTGTTCAGCATGACATTATCCAACCCATCGATATTCAGGCTGACTGGATTTTTAATTTTGCCTGCCCTGCATCGCCACCGCACTATCAAAAAGACCCTATCTTCACCACCAAAACCAGTGTGTTTGGCGCCCTGAATATGCTTGAACTGGCACGCAAATACAACGCACGCATTATGCAAGCATCAACCAGCGAAGTGTACGGCAACCCCTTGGTTCACCCTCAAACTGAAAGCTACCTGGGCAACGTCAATCCCATCGGCCCACGGGCGTGCTACGACGAAGGTAAGCGATGCGCTGAGTCAATCTTTTTTGATTACAAACGCGTGCACAACACCGATATCAAAGTTATTAGAATTTTTAATACTTACGGACCAAACATGGATCCTTACGATGGCCGCGTGGTCAGCAATTTTATTGTCCAAGCGCTCAAAAAGCAGCCACTTTCGATGTACGGTGATGGTACGCAGACCCGTTCTTTTTGCTACGTTGATGATCTGATCGCCGGCATTATCGCCATGATGAACACCGATGCTACCGTTACCGGACCGGTTAACCTGGGTAACCCGATAGAATTTACACTCTTACAACTTGCTGATGCAGTAAAAAAAATAATGAATGTCGACCTGCCGTTGGTCTTTAAACCACTTCCACAAGACGATCCGCTCCAACGCAAGCCGGACATTACGCTTGCTAAAACACTT
>JAHFBR010000104.1 GCA_023249955.1 bacterium | reverse complement strand
TAACACGCATCAATAACAATGTTTTTCTGGGAGCTCTTTTGCTTCTTATTGCGGGTATGACATACTCATTCTTTAGATAAAAAAATCCCATCCCTCAAAAAGGAGATTGTTATGCGCACCTTTTTTTGCAGTTTACTCTATCGAATAATAATCATGAGTTCCCTTGTTGGAGCCCCAGCCCTTGCGTGTGATTGTTCTGATGACGATGATGATTTTGCCACCGAAGAAACTCGCACCGATGGTGCAGAACAGTTTTTGACGCGCGCTCCAAGCGGCAGAACCATGAACATTCAACAAAATTTGCAGGTCGATGGATCGGTATCAGTAGCTTCTGGACAACCATTACTGGTCGACAATATCACGCCGCAATCTGGAGACAGTGTTTGCTTCAGGGGCAATGTCAGCGTAGACACGGGCAAAAAACTTTTGGTCAATACCATTCATGCATCACAAAGTGATGGTCTTACCGTCTCTGCCGACGAAGACGGCGTCACCTGCTTTGCAAGCAATGCAAGCGTCCTGCCCGGCAAGGCACTTTTTGTAAGCGAAATTACCCCGCATGGCGACGCCATCTCATTCAACGGCAACATCGGAATCCGTCCCACGGGCGACTCTATCAACCGGCTCTGGATCAACAACGTCGCTCCCATTGCTGTTGATACCGACGGGAAAGGCTTTGCCGATTATCAAGGCACAACAAACTTTGAGGGCAACGTTGAGGTGAGCAACGGTAAGCAGCTCACCGTAAACGGGCCACTTGTTGTTAATGGCAACAGCACCCTTGCTGGCGATCTTAGCATCGCGCCCGACGCAATGTTACGCATCAACCAAGTAAGCCCTGCAACAACAGCCGGCACGGCTTTTACCGGTCACGTAAGCATCGATACAGAAAAAAGTCTTTTTACCAATCACATTGCACCCACGCATGATAGCGCCACTATTAACGTTGATGGCAATGTCACCGTCGCTTCAACCAGTGCGCTTACCGTAAACACCATCAATCCGACGCTCGATGCAACAACAACTCATCTTGGCGGCAACATCACCATTCGCGATTTGCGCACACTGGGTCAGACGCAACCAATTCGTTTTTACAACGGAAACAGCACGCAGGTACTTTGTTTGACCTTTAAGAGTAATGCAAACAACGCATTTGATGCTGCATTAGCAACAGGGGCTTGGGTAAATTTCAAAATTATTGGGGTAGCCAGTGGACACGATAATAAAAATGTTGCATCGCACTATGACTTCTTTGCTGATACTTCTATGTTTGTTGGCCCAGGAAGAGGCTTTCAAAATACGGTTGTCGCTCAACCAATGATTAAATACGGACACAATTTTCCACAAAAACTTCAAAGTATGAATATCAGCTTCTGGCCAATCAGAACCAACCCCCGCTCCATTTGGATCAGTATGACCATAACGAGCGAACAAAATCCTATTTTCACGCCAGATTGGGTTGATGCTGTTGTTTTTTATGACGTTGCTAGTACCAATCTTGACAACGTTGCATGCACAGCACCTGAACCTGCACTGTAAAACAAATTGTAACAAAGCAACGATGGGACAAGCCCTATCGCTTGTCCCGTTTTTATTTATTACTTGCGATCAACCCATTTGACCGTATACTGTGAATTCTTTACGGTGTAGTGTTTTTTCTAAGCCCTCGCAAGATTTTAAAAATCATGACAATCACCATCCTGCTCATCATCATTTATCAATTACTACAGCTCATCTTTTTTCCATGCATAGCACTTTTTATTCTCTGTATTCATTTTAAAAGAAGTGTTATTGGTAGCTTTAAAGAACGGTTTGGTTTTGTGCCTGCGGCAGATCGCAATAAGCATGTAATCTGGATTCACGCCGTTTCGGTCGGCGAGGTCCTTTCAGTCCAGGAGCTGATTAATTTTATCAAGCAATCAAATCCCAACACCGCTTGCTATCTTACCGTTGGAACACTGAGTGGCAAGCAGATGGCGCAACGCAATATCACCACCGACGCTATTAGTTTTTTGCCTTATGACTTTCTGCCATACATGCTTATGGCATATCATCGCATTAAACCCAAGGCTCTCATCGTCGTCGAAGCAGAGCTGTGGCCCAATCTTTTGGGCATCGGTACACTCAAAAAAATTCCCATGTTTTTACTCAATGCACGCATCAATCCTCGCTCACACAATCGTGTTATAGGGCTTAAGGCTCTTTATCGTGTGCTTATTAATTGCTTTACCACTATTTTTGCGCAAAGTAATCACGACCGTGATATTTTTCAGCAGATTGGCATAGACCCCAACAAAATCAAAGTATTGGGCAATCTCAAAGCTTTTAACGTCGTCATGAAAAAAGAGCATTACGCTGATCACGCCACAACGCAACCAGCACACTATACACAAAACACTGTCATGCTGGTTGGATCAATGCATCCAGGAGAGGATAAAATTTATTTGGATCTTTTTGTTACCCTCAAAAAAGAGTTCCCCAAGCTGAAGCTTATTCTGGCACCGCGCCACTTCGCATGGCAACAGGAACTTGAAACCCGTGTCAAAAAATACCAACTCAGTTTTTTTACGTGGGATAACAAACAATCGCTTACCATGAATCCGCAAGAATCGCAGACCCAAGCGCTTGAGCGTATTTTTATGCATCATGATGTTATACTGGTATGCAAACTGGGTGAGCTCTTTGCACTGCATGCATATGCTGATCTTTATTTTCTTGGCGGAACGTTTATTCCAGTTGGAGGTCACAATCTTTTGGAGCCGGCCGTGTGGGGAATTCCAACCGTTATTGGCCCACACTATCACAATTGCAAAGATATTGCCGACCGATTGGAAGCGGTAAACGGCATCATCAAAACAGCAACACCTGCAGAACTGCTTGAACAGACAAGATACTTGCTGCAACATCCCAAAGAACGACGTGTCATTGGCACCACCAGCTATGAATGGGTTGTGCAAGAGTCGCAGACCGTCACCACAACGCTCCACAAACTTATTGAAGTGCTTAAATAAGAAAGACCCGATTTCTCGGGTCTTTCTGACTATTTTTTAGATTTTTTAGAAGAGCTCTTTTTTGAAGAGCGTTTTTTGTCTCTACTCTTTTTACTATCTTCCAAGAATGGTTTGCCTATCAAGGCCTCTTTGAGCACCTCATCAACGTGTTCAACATAGACAATGTGCACCGATTTATCAAGTTCGTGCTCAAACTCTTTCACGTCCTTGGCATTGCTTTTTGGCACAACCACTTTGGTGATACCAAAACGTGTTGCGGCCAAAATCTTTTCTTTCAAGCCGCCAATCTGCAGCACTCTGCCACGTAACGTCACCTCCCCAGTCATTGCTACATTGCGATGAACGGGAACATGCGTCAGTGCTGATGTTAAAGCAACTGCCATGGTGATACCAGCCGATGGACCGTCTTTGGGAATTGCACCCTCGGGCACGTGAACGTGGATATCTACATCGGCATAAAAGTTTTCTTTCAAACCAAAATCCTTGGCACGTGAACGAATGTAACTCATTGCAGCCTGTGCCGATTCTTGCATCACTTCGCCAAGCTGGCCGGTAAGGGTCAGAGCACCCTTGCCCTTCATCACAGTCACTTCAATATCCAAAAGATCGCCACCAACTTCAGTCCATGCAAGACCGGTTGCAACACCCACTGACTGTTCAATGTTTCGATCATCTTTGCGGAAGATTGGAGCTCCAAGCCACTTTTCAAGCAACTGGTCATCAATTGCAACGCTCTTGGTTGCTTTGGATTTAAGCAAATCCAAAATGCCCTTACGCAAAATTTTTGCCAACACACGTTCAAGCTGACGCACGCCCGCTTCTTTTGTGTATTCATCAATAATTTTCTTGATGATATCAACCGAAACATCAACCTGCGTAGCCTTTAAATCATGCTCTTTAAGTAATTTTGGCAACAAGAAATTTTGCGCAATCTCCAACTTCTCCTGCTCGGTGTACCCAGACAGTGAGATGATTTCCATGCGATCAAGCAAAGGATATGGAACATTATCGATCACGTTTGCCGTGGTAATAAACATCACTTTGGACAAATCGTATTCCACTTCCAAAAAGTGATCACCAAAGGCCTTGTTTTGCTCTGGATCAAGCACTTCAAGCAAAGCAGCTGCAGGATCGCCCCTAAAATCCATCGCCATCTTGTCGATTTCATCAAGCAACACAACAGGGTTAATGACTTTAACCTTTTTCATCGCCTGAACAATTTTACCCGGCATTGCGCCAATATAGGTTCTGCGGTGACCGCGAATTTCAGCCTCATCACGCACCCCACCCAGTGAAATGCGCACCATTGGTCGG
>JAHFBR010000007.1 GCA_023249955.1 bacterium | reverse complement strand
AGTGATCTGAAGGTAAGTGGCAGTTCAACCATCTTTGGGCACGGCACCATTTTGTATAACGCCAGGACGTTGACTTTTGATGGAACAGCACGAACCTTTGGCAGCAGAATTCATATGAATCAGGCGACCGATTTGGTGTTTGATGGCAAGGTAACCCTGACGGGTGAGTGGGTTTTTACTGGCACGGGCGTGATTGCTGGGATGGGCAACATTCTGGATATTTCACAAGGCGGCACCATTCGCATCAAAGCAGGATCACAAGTGACGCTGACTGGCCTGAAACTCAAGGGACTAGGCCTGGGCAAAATTCTTTTTGACCATCCGTCGTCCAGGCTTCGTCTGACATCGGTTGAAGTTGAAATGAACCGAAATTATACGTTTACCACAGGTGGTGTGTATGCCGAAGGGCCAACAACCATTGTAACCAAAGATCACCAACTCACCTTTGCTCTGGCCGGTTCTTTGACGGTTGATGGCATCGGTTTGAACTATGATACGCTGACGTTTCTTGATCAACAAAATATTACACCAATTTCTTCAGCACAAGATCCAGATATGGTTAATCTAACACTCCTCAACAATGGTGTCATTCGGCATCTGGTTGCAGATGTCGCTGGAGACATTCACTTAACGAATAATACCATCATCAATGGGCTGCTGGTTATCCACCCTGCGCGCCGTCTGTTCTTGGATGCAACACTGACATTAAGTGGTCGATCAAACATTATTCTTTTTGCTAACGCACATGAAGATATTGTATTTGTTGCTGCGGGATCTGCGGCAAAGACCGTAGATACAGTTTTGCAGTATTTTTCACCATCATTTGTTAATTATGGCGCTGGTTCAGCGCTTATTTTTGGTGATCAAACAAAGATAGTCCTGGCCAAAAACGAAGATCTGAACACCACGTGGACGTTTGAAGGCAATTGTGTTTTGAACGGCGAAGATCATATCCTTAATTTGAAATCGCTAGGCAAGATTGTGGTGAATAAAAAAGGGTCGTCGTTATTGCTGGAAAACTTGACCATTCAAGGCCTTGTAGGTACCAATATCCGCTGCCTTGATAACTCGTGTACGATTTCATTCAATAATGTGCGTTGGCTTCAAGATTCAGATTTCAGCTTTACGACCGGTCGTTTTGCCGTTGTATCACAACTGGTGATGACGGGCAGTTCGAAATTCCTGCTCAACACCAGCAAACAAAGCAATATTGCTGCAGATGCCATGTTGACGCTTGAAAGCGGCCTGACCTTTAGCTACGATCCACGCACCAATCAGCGCAATTTGTTAGCCCTTGATGCGGCTTCGTCCGTGTTGTTTATGAACGGTGCAACGCTTGCATCGACCAGAACCGGCTTGCAGTTAACCAAAGGTCAACTGATGATCGATCACAAAAACTTCTTGCGCAATGATGGTGCTGTGAGCGTTTCGCAAAGCATAACCCTGGGCGATGGCATAGCGGCCGATGATGTGTTGGTACGACTGTTGCCAGGTGGGAATATCAATACCCTTTCCGGACAACTTGTGTATAACAACGCCAGCTAAGGGAAATACGCCTACGTTTTTGCTTGAGGGGTGGGGGCTTCAGAACCAGTATTTTTTTTAAAAAAATCTGAATATTTGAGCTATTGGGTGATCTTTGCTAAGACTTGATATCGATTTGTGAGATCACAACGGTGTGCAGTGGTGGAGAGATAAAAAAGGAGAATGTCTAACCATGAAGCAAAAAAATATTATTGTAGCGACGTTCGCGTCGCTTGTAGCGATCGTTACAGTGTCTTTGGATGCGGTAACGCGTGATGCATCGACGGGTGATAAAGCTATTCACGTTGCAGGGATGGCAAACTTTTTGAATGGAGAGTGCGCCAAAGGCCTTGTTTTTATGCGTGGAGGTGTTGATTTGGCACCGGGTGCACGCGTTCTTTTTAATGTCCCGGTTCCGACTGAAGGACCTCACCACTTTGGCAATGACAGCACGTTGGTTCTGATGGGTGACTATCACCTGTCCTCGCACGCAACGCTTTCTATCGGCAAAAATCCTGGCGACAGTGCTGCAATTTCAGGCGGTGGAAACACCGTTTTTATGCATGGCGATTTGAGTTTGCCTGCCGATCGCACCCTGAGCGTCGTCTCTTCTGATGTTACCATCGATGGTGGCAACAATACGTTTGCATTTGAAAATGAGCGTAGCAGTGTTGTTATCGGTGCTGGCCAGACGCTGACACTCAAAAATATGGCGCTGGAGGGGCTGAGCGGTTCCCACCAAATTAAGGGCTCTGGCAAGCTTGTTTTGCGCAATGTGACGGTAAACTTGCCTGCAGGAACAACCTGGGCTTTGGCGCAGGATAATGCACCAGCGCTTGTTGTGGATGGTTTGGTGCATGTACGTGGTGGCGGCCAATGTTGTTTGGCTGATTCCGCGGTGGTGACCGTCAAGCGCTTTAGTAACCTGGTGTGTGAAGATTCAGGCATGGTTAATGCTTCGGGTAGCGACGTTAAACGTAACATTGTGCTTGCTGATGCAACGGCTCAGTTGCACATGAATCGGCAGCAGGGTGCCTTGCGTACGATCATGCCGGCAATGGATACCAGGACAATTAGCGCTTATCCACCTAATTCGTTTCCTATTTTTCCCGCGACTTATTCACCTGGTGTGGGCGCAAACCAATTTGATCCTTTTGTCGTATTTAACCTCGCAACGGATGTTTCAAACTTTGCAAATAATGTTGAAAGATGGTTGGTGAGCGCTTCGAGTAATACGCTGTTGTATCTTACCAGAAATCTCAGCAACACGCTCTTGTTCTTAGATCGCACAGATAGCAACACCAAACTGTTCTTGGCCAGAAACAATAGTAACGCGATTATCAAAAATGGCCGTGATATTCGAAGCAATAGTAACACGTTGTTATTCTTAGATCGCAACGATAGTAACGCCAAACTGTTCTTGGCCAGAAACTTGAGCAACACGGTTCGATATTTGACGCGCAATAACAGCAATGCCATTATTAAAAATGGTGTTGATATTCGCACCAACAGTAATGCGATGCTTGCTCGTACGCGTCACAATAGTAACACGTTGTTATTCTTAGAAAAAAATGATAGTAATACCAAGCTGTTCTTGGCGAGAAATAATAGCAATACGCTCAGATTCTTGGCACGCAATAACAGTAATACATTACTGGCGCGCACGCGTCACAACAGTAACACGCTGTTATTCTTGGAGCGTACCGATAGTAATACCAAGCTGTTCTTGGCCAGAAACTTGAGCAACACGGTTCGATATTTGACGCGCAATAACAGTAACACGTTACTTGCACGTACTCGTCACAATAGCAACACATTGTTGTTCTTAGAAAGAAACGACAGTAACACCAAGCTGTTCTTGGCACGCAACTTGAGCAACACCCTGCTCTACTTCCATCGTGTTGATAGTAACGCCATTGTGTGGTTGGATACTCAGCTGCAAACGATCGATCACGGACCATTCAACGTCATCGTGAACACACCGGTTCATACGTTGGAATTTGATATTTACATATCATCAGACCACCTGCTGATCTTTGAAAACACCTACAATGATTACATATTCAATGGCAACGGGCACTACATCAATCTTGCAAGCAAATCACCTGGTATCATTCAAATTCCAGATGGCGTGCATGTCACCTTCAAAGATGTGGTCTTTAAGAACTACAACGACGATGCCTTTTTGTTGGGCGAGGACGCTTCTGTCACCTTTGGTGATTGCACGCGTCTTGAGCTTTACGATATGCAAGAACAGCAACGTCCATGGATATTCCAAGGCGAAACTCAAGTGCGTGGATATGATACCCGCTTGATGCTGCAGCCATACGGTGGCATCACCGTTCGTCCACACTCACGACTTTCAATGCACAACATTTCGTTGGATGGCTTGGCGGACAATAACATCCATTGCGAAGGCGTTGAGTCGTCGTTGGTCTTGAAAGATGCTGAGCTTTGTTTGGCAAGTGATTATAGCTTTACCTCAGGCTCTATCCTCTTCTTCCAAGATGTACGAGTGACGGGAAGCCACGTATTCCACTATGCGACGGATTTGACTTCAACGGTTACAAACTGTTCACAACTGCATATTGATTGTGCAGGCTTCAGGTATGAGCCCGTCAACGACAAGCGTGACTTGCTCTTGTTGATTCACAAATCGTCGACCTTGTTCCTTGATGGGACAACGCTTGAATCAACAACAACTGGCATGCGTCTGATACGTGGCAAGCTCTTGGTCGACCATGTTAATAAGTTGGTTAACACAGGAGCCATAAGCGCTTCAGAGGGCTTTGCATTTGGCAATGGTCTGAAAGATGATGACCTTACGGTTAACTTCAAGCCAGGTGGTTCGTTGACATTGGTTGATGGTATTCTCGATTATCAAAATAGCGATGCATAACGCATAAGGATTATTCAAACTCAAGAGAGGCGGCCGCAGCAAGGTCGCCTCTCTTGCATTAATACGCGATTGTTGCAAATAAAAAAAAACAGTTTTATGTTGGAACAATAACGCTGGCGGATGGGGGGAACGAAGCGTGGTAATGAAGCAAAAAAAGGGCGATGGATGGCTAGTCTCAAAAAAAGTGTCATATGCACGTTTGTTGCGTTGTTAAACACGTTCTTGCTTTCTGCAGGCATTGAGTTTGGTAGTCCAGCATCGGCTCTTAATCTTGGAAGCGGTACGCGCCTTAAGATCCTAGCGCCATCGCTTACCGTTACCCAGGGGACGATAAAAAAAGGCACCGGCTCTTCAATTGCTGGATCAAATATTACATTTCGTAACGGCTTTTTTGCTGCTGATACCTCTCAGGCTTTGCTTCAGGGAACGGTAAGTAATGCCGGCCTGTTTGGGATAATTTTGAGCGGCAATGATAGTATCTTGAACGCAGAGCCCGGTAGATTGATCGACCGAGTTTCAGTACGCAATAACTTCAATCGTATCGAGGGCCAGCCCATTTTTACGCAGTCTGATGCCATCACTTTGCAAGATGCTGCTACAACGTTGACCATAGCAATTCATAGCGTGCTTAACCAAAATTTAGTGCTGAACGGCGGCACCTTGGTGCTTGAAAGTGATTTAGCACTGGGCAACAATGCCATCCTTTCAACCAACGGCAAGGTTAGGCTCAATGGTCGCCGGCTTGCGCTGAGTGGGCAGGGGTCACAGTGGGGCGGATCAATTTTGTGGGATCACGCACGAGATATCGTCATGAACGGCAAGGTGGTGCTTTCTGGCCTGTGGACCTTTACTGGCGTGAGCAATCTTAACGGTAACGGTAACGTGCTGGACCTGACGCTGGGTGGCTCGCTGTGGATCAGAACAAATTCTGTTTTATCGCTTACCGATGTAGAACTGCGCGGCCTTGGAACTGGACGCATTGTATTTGAAGATCAATCGTCACAACTGCGTATCTCTAACGTTGAAATCGAGATGAACAGGACCTTCTCGGTAACCACCGGCGGTATTTATGCCGAGGGGCCAACCAACATTGTGACAGGGACAAACCTCTTGATTTTTGAGCAAAAAGGTTCGCTGACAGTTGATGGCATTGGTTTAACGTACGATACGCTCAGATTTATTGAAAAATTCAATGTGCGGCCTACATTTACTAATGATTTCCAGCATCGTTTTATCAGTTATCCACACGATGGGATTATTTATCGTAAATCAAACTTGGATCTTATTAGATTTAACAGTAACGCACTGATTTTTAATGCTCGCAATAACAGTGGCACGCTTAAGTTTTTGGCACGCAACAATAGCGCAGCGTTACTTTTTTGCTGTCGTAACAACAGCAACACGCTCAAATTTTTAGCACGCAACAACAGTAACACGCTGCTTTATCTGCACAGAACTGAAAGTAATGCGATGTTGTTCTTGACCAAAAATAACAGTAATGGAATTGTGTGGCTTGATATTCAGCTCCAAACCATCGACCACGGGCCTTTGGATATTATCGTTAATACCAGCTACTTTAAAATGAGATTTGATGTGTATCTGTCCGGCGTTCACAAAATGTACGTCAATGTTGACACCACTATTGATGGGGACGGACACATCATTAACTTTACCAACAAACAGTCCAATATGTTGGTTATTGGCAATGGTCTGAAAGTTGAATTTAAAGATGTTACCTTCCGTAACTATTTTGACGAAGCCATCTTTTTGGGAGCTGGCTCCAGCATGGTCTTTGGTAACTGCACGCGTCTTGAACTATTTGAAAAACGCCAGATGCAACGTACCTGGTTCTTTGATGGCGAGACCATGGTTCGTGGTTTTGGCAACAAATTGGTGATTGATCCATTTGGCTCCATCGATGCTTCGCCCCATACCATGCTTACACTGCAGGATATTGTGCTTGACGGGGTTCAGGACAGTAACATTGCGCTGAAAGGTGCGCTGTCATCGCTTACATTGCGTGATGCTCATGTCTGCCTGTCTAACAACTTCAACTTCACTTCGGGTGTTTTGAAATTTGAAGATGATGTTCGCATTACCGGTTCGGCTCATTTCTTCTTCCGCAGTCAAGATCCAGCAACCATTTTGCCGTGCTCAACATTGCTTTTGGATAATGTTGGCTTTAAATATGCGCCGCCAGTTGCAAATCGTAACTTGCTTGTTATGAGCGATGAAACATCACAACTTGCGCTGGATGGCTGCGCATTGCATTCAACAACGACCGGTATGCGTTTGAAGGTTGGAACTTTGATTGTTGATCACTACAACACGCTTGCCAATGATGGAGCAGTTGCCGTATCAGAGGGCTTTGCCTTTGGTAATGGCTCTGGGGCCGATGATTTGACCATTCACATGCGCCCAGCAAGTTCGCTCAACCTCATCAGCGGCGTACTTGATTATCAAAACGTTGATTAAAGGATACATGATGAAAAGCATACGCTATCTATTTTTGTTGGGGTTGCTGCATAGTTCGGTATCTCTACGTGCCGCATCACTTGATGGAACGGCCTCTGTGCAATACGAGGCAGCCACCTATGCCTTTGCAAACGGTGATTTTGCCCGTGGCTTTGTACGTTTAAATGACGGCTTTTCTGTTCCTGCTGGAGGAACCGTGACCCTAAACATGGTTGTGCCAGCAGCCGGAGCGGTGAACCTGAATAGCACAGGAATTATCTTGCTTGAAGGTGACCTGACGCTTGCTTCAAACGCGTCGTTAACAACTGGTGGGGTTGTGGATGGCCAAGGTAACGCCGTTATTATGCAAGGTAACTTAGAACTGCCAGCGGGTGAGACGCTTGAATGTGCTAGCGACACCATCATTGATGGCCAAGGCCACGAGTTGGTGTTGGCGCAGGGTTTAACAACCAACGGTCGCCTTTTTATCAATGGACCAGCCGGAACGCGCGTAACATTGCGCAATATGAGTTTGCGTGGTGTGCGCGATGTTAATGGGCTGCCAGCGATTCATTTTGGCACCAATATTGATCAAGTACTGGTACTTGAAAATGTGACACTGCACTTGAGCGATGACCTAACATTTGCTGGTGGCGGTATCGAAATACAGGGCCAGACGATGATTACCGGTTTGTACAAACCGTTGGTCAAGCCAAAGCTGGTGCAGCTTGAATTCAATTATTTGTCTGCTGATAATATTGTTATCAACAGCGATTCGCAGCTCCTCATTGACACGACCGTCAAATTTTCATACATGCCGTCAGATAACAGCAATGAGCATTTTAAATTGATCGACTCGTCATCGCGCCTCTTTTTAAATGGGTCAACATTCTTTGTGCCGCAAGATACCGGTCTTATTTTGAAAATAGGACACTTACTGATCGATCATAAAACTATTTTACAAGGCAACGGGGCTCAAGCGTCAACGCGGCCGGTCCAATTTGGTATGGGATTGGCGAAGTGTGATCTTGCCGTTGATATTTTGCCTTCGGCGCAGCTGATAGTTGACGATACGGTACTCCGCTACAAAAACCAAGCATAAGATCAGACGAGGTGTATGGTGAAGAACATGATGCGTAACATAAAAGTGATGGTGATACTGATTTCAGTTGCATGGGGGTTTTGTTATGCTCCACCCATCATTGTCTCGACCAAAAACTCTGATATTAAGTTTGGTAGCAAGACTTCGTCCATTGTTGTTAGTGATGATGCTGAATTTGATATTGCCACACCACGTTCAATGGTGATCAATGGTGGCAGTCTTGTAAACACCGGGTTTGGCAAAATTGAAGGCCAGAACATCCGCTTTAACCGTGGTGCTTACACCTTTTTTAACTCTATTTCAGATCTGAATGGAAGTTTGAGCCCAGCCAGCAATATTATCTCGCTGGATTTTGATCCAGCTGATGCTGGTGGCACTATGATTGCAAATCCTGGAGGCCTGGCGCGTGTGCAGGTTTTTGCAAAGCCTGGACTCAACCTGATGCGTGGCCAGCCACTTTTTTTTGGTGCCCAAGATCTTACGCTCCAAAATAATACCACCGGTTTGGCCGTTGCGGTTCAAAATACCGTCAACACCAATATCAGACTTAACGGCGGTGTTTTGTTTTTGCAAGACGATCTGCGGCTTGGCGATGATTCAGTAATTTTGGATAGCGGCACGGTTATTTTTAACAATCGTCGCCTGTCGCTGGGTGGCAAAGCCTCTAATTGGAATGGTAGAATTATCTGGGATGCATCGCTCGATTTGCAAATCAATAGTGCTATCACCCTCAATGGGGAGTGGATATTTTTTGGCGAAGAGGGCCAAATTAACGGCAACGGCAATGTTATTGATATTGCAAATGGCGGATCGATTGTGGTGCTTGAAGGCTCGCTCTTGCGTATGGCCGGCGTGCACATCAAGGGCCTTGGTGCGCTAGGCAGCATAAAACTTGCCAAGGATGCAACGCTGGTCCTATCCGATGTTGTGATCGAGATGGAGGCCGATTATAATTTTGATTCAGGTACCATTCTTGTGGAAGGCAACTCCACGATTATCACCAAAAATTATATTTTAAGCTTTATTGACGGTCCTGATGGTGCTGTGGGCAAGCTGATTGTTGATCGTGTTGCATTGACCTATGACACCCTTGCTTCCATCGATCAGCTCAATATTCGTCCACCACTGATTCAAGATCCTATGCGTAACCATATCGAAATTATCGACCAAGGCGAAATCAGAACGATCCGTTCCGACACGGTGACCTTCCACAATTATCGCTCCGAGCCGCTGCTGCAAAAATATGCCATTGTTGCGCCATATCGTAAGTTTGAAGTGTTCCCCGAAGTTAATAACATGAACTTTAATTTCAATGTTGTGATTGATGGCAACACTAACTTCTTGGGCTTTACACGCACCGATGAAGGTATTTTTATCATCACTGATGGGGTACAAGCGACTACGCAAAACATCACCATGCGTGATTTATCACCAAAGCATGTGGTGTTCAAGCCGGGCAGCAGCTTGACGTTTGGTGATAAGACGACTATATCGTTTGCGCGCAATGAAACGCTTGATTACAAATGGGTGTTTGAAGGTTCTACCATTCTGAAGGGTGCTGGCAACATTTTGGAGCTGGGACCTAACGGAGAGATTGAGGTTCGTGGGCCAAATGCAACGTTGCTTTTGGATGGCATTACTATCAAAGGCATTACCGGCAACAAGATTCGTTGTCTGCAGAACAGCTCGCGCATTATCCTTAAAAATGTTAAGTGGATTCAATCGGGCAATGCGGTCTACCGCAACGGTGGTATATCGGTGCTTGACGACTCGGCGATGAGTGGTGGCTTTGGCTTTGCTTTTAATTACCTTTCAACGGAGCCATTTAACATTCTTTCAAACGCTACGTTCTCGCTGGTGCGTGATATGGTCTTTAATCTTGCGCCAACCAATAATGCGACCAATATTCTGCAGCCGGCCGATGCCTCGGCGGTGCTGTTGCTTGATCAGGCAACGCTTGGCGCCACGCCCGGTCAGACGATCGCTGCTGGACGCGTGGTAGTGCGCAATCGTAACTTTGTGCAGGGTAGTGTTACGTTTGGACCCGGGGTTATTCTGGATAAGCCAAGTGGCGCGACGTTAGAACAGATTTAATAAAAAAGAAAGAGGGCAGGCGCATTTTGCGCCTGCCCTCTTTTATGGTCCACTAATTGTTCTTTATTATTTCTTATTAAAAAAGCGCACGTTTTGCTTCAGCCTTTTGCTGTCAGTATTTGCAGGAATGCTGCTGCAGCCCTTGGCACCTGGCGGTGTTGCCTTGAGCAAGGCCAACTCAGCGTTTACCCAGCTTTGCACATGCAGGTGATCAACGCGTTCAATAAACCCTTCAAACGATTTCTGAACAATATCTTCAATCTCTGTTCTGCTTAAACGGTGTGTTTTACGTTCACGCACAATGCCAGCCAGATTGTTAATGATGCCCGTCTTGCGATCGGCAAACTCTTTGCGTATATCTTGAGGCATGGTGCTCAGGCTTTTGCCGTTGCTTTGGAGCGTCGCGGCAACAATTTCGTCGACAGCCTGCGTAAGATGTTTACTGGCGACATAGGCGTGTGGGACCTGTGTTCCAACCTTGGTCAGCGCGCCCTTCAGCACCGCATCAAGGCGGTGTTGGCCGATTGAAGAGAGCTGGTGTTTGGTTAGTTCGTCTTCAATGATCATACACACGTTGTCCACCGTCTGATCGATGGTGTTTTGCATATCGCTGATCATTCGCGTGGGAGCCGTGTCAGCAATGCTGACATACTCTTGTGCAAAAGCACGTGCGTAATCCCGTATGCTGGTGCGTGCAATTTGTACTTCAAGTTCTTGGGGCGAGCGGGTGAGCACGTCGTCGATTGAAATCTCTTCGTGAAGAAAGAGTATCGGTTCGCTTGGCGCATCCTGGCCAACGGCCACAGAGCAGACAAAAAAGCTTGCCGCACTCAAAAAAAACATTTTGTTCATCGCTGCATCCTTTTTTAGAATCGGTAATTCAGGCCGGTGACAAAGGCAAAAGCAACCTGGTGGCCAAGGCTGTCAGATTTTTCAAAGCCCTGTTCGTCGATACGTTGCGTGATAATGTTTGGCTGGCCATCAAGATCTTTGTACAGTCTGCCTGGAAAGAACATAACAAATTTGGTAGTCCAGCTGCAGTGATCCAAAAGTTGATAGTGTGTTTTGATGTCAACTTCGGTGCCCAGCATGCGGTGAGCATGACGGTTTGTTTCCCAGCCGCTAAATTTGGTTGGCACCCCGTTGACGGTGTTGCGCAAGCGCATGAGCTGCGCTTCAATGGCAGGGTCTGGGTGCTTGCCATTTTTATCCCAGGTATACAGTCTTGCAGCCTCCCACAGCCACATGATATCCAGCGTGACGGTCATCTTGGTGCGATCTTTGAACGGATACCAGGTGCCACCAAGGCCAATAAATTGCAGGTTGCTTAAATCTTTTTGATCGTTAAACGCATACAGCGTGCGGTACGAAATATTCAGTGGGCGTGGTGTGACTTGACGATCAAACATTAAAAAGTTTTGATTTCCCAAGCCGCGATAGCGTGATCGCAGTGGGATAAAGCCTTTAAAGCTTCTGCTGACTTCGTCGTTGTACGGATATCTGTCACCGGAAATATGTCCCGCCGATCCGCAGATTCTGAACGGCTCTTTATCAAATGT
This sequence comes from bacterium, assembly GCA_023249955.1. Taxonomy (GTDB): domain Bacteria; phylum Babelota; class Babeliae; order Babelales; family RVW-14; genus JAHFBR01. Next base: position 6,096 of record JAHFBR010000007.1, on the reverse strand, counting down.
GTAGGCGATATCACCCAGCACCATAAAGCTTTGGTATGAAAGGCGGTAGGCGGGGCGGAAGCGGTTGTTGCCAAAGATGTTGGAGTTGAAGATGCGGGTGTTGGCAGCGCCAACATCAATTACACCATTGTTTTGATTTCGGATACGTTGATTTTGTTGTGAGAGATCCTGATTATTTGGTGCATTAACAATAAAGGCTAAATCGTTTTGTGGTTCGAAACGATCGTCGTTGACACCTGGGGCGACTATTCCTAGAGGGCTGTTCAGTGTTGCTTGTGCGTGTATAGAATTTGCAGGTATGGGATTTACAGCGCCACCAGCGTCGCTTACTTGCAGCACATGTGTAAATGCGTTAGCAAGTTTGCCATCTCCGCTCCTGGTCACCTCGATCACATTCCGATCCAACGCATGAACATTCTGATGCCCAAACTGCCCGGCAAGCTCAACGTTCACGCTCCAATTATCATTATGCCAATCGGTCATCATGCCCAGGGTAAACAGCTTTGAGCTGGCGTCAGCCTCAAACTCAATGCCTTGCTCGGGAGCGTCAACGTATAAAAAGTACGGTTCAAGCTGCACCTGCCCAAGATCGGCGTAATGCTTTGAGAAATCAAGCTTGGTTACCCACGTGGTGCGGTCTTTGCCGCTGCCGCGTTCAGGGCGATGGCCAAACAAGCGCGACTGACGAAATGGTTGCAGTGTGTCTGCCAACGACGCGTTGGTTTCGCGCCACAAGTTAAAATAAACATCCCAGGTCAAATGATCGGTCAACTGTGTGCGGAATAAAATGCCGGGTGGCATAAAAGGGTAACGGGTAAAGCCGCCGTCTCCAGCCCAGCCTAAATAATCAACGGCCAGATCTTCGTGAAAGCCCAACGCAACGCCGCGGCCGACGGTGTAAGGGAAGTAACCAACTTTAAGAAACGTAGGATGCTTTTGAAATGTATCAGTGAATGCATCAAGATTAATTTTGAACCACGCCTGTTCAGCAAAAATCAGCGGCATCAGTGTTTTGGCGCGAAGATTTTTGGAGATGGATACATTGTCAGCCCCTGGCAGCGTGATCTCATCAACGGTAATGGGCAGGTAGTTGGACTCTTTTTGCCAGAAAACATAATTCATCAAACGCACGCACGCTTGCGATGCCGGCTTGCCGAACTTCATCTCGCCCTGATTAATCACAAAATCAAGATACATTTTATGTCTGAAAAAATCGTTTTGATCGTGATAATCGCTGCGCAGGGTGTGAACATAGTTGTAAACAAAAAAGTCATCTTTTAAACGTCCGCCAAAGTGTAGGCGAATGTCGTGGCCGCTGATAAGATTAATTTCTGAAAGTTTGGCAAGATCCGGTTCGCCACCCTCGTCTTGAGCGCTGTGCCAGCGTGCAAAAAGCGAGGTGTGGTTATGCCGTTTTTGTGGTCCGGTTTCGCTTGGGTCCCAGACGATTTCCTCTTCGTCATCTTCCGTATCGTGGTCGCTATCAAAAACGTCATCGCTTGGATTATTTCTATCATCAGCTTCTTCAGCAATGGCCTCTTCAACAGCTCCCTCTGCAAGCGCGAGTTCATTGTTGCTATCCGGGTCTGGCTCAAGAGGCAACGAGTTTTCAAAGGCAGAGACTTCGTCAACCATCAGGACCTCTGCATCACCATCGGTAGCAATCGGTCTTTCTGACATTGGTTCCATGACTCGCGGTTGGGTGGTCAACGTCCACGCCACTGTTACGAGCCAGAGATATCTAACATACTTCATGGGAATCTCCCTTTATGACTATTATTTATTGTGGCGCTTCTTCAGGCGTAGCCGCTGGTGGAGCTGCTTGTTGCGGTTGCGGCACTGTTTGCTGTTGCGCTACATTTTGTAATTGAGTTGCAAGTTTTTGAGCCTCCTGCGCGACCGTTTGTGCTTGCTGTACGATGGTTGAGGTGACGCTTGCTGGTGGTGCTGCGGGTGTCGGTTGAGCTGGAGTAGGTGTTGCTGCTTGTAGTGTCTGGGCCGGTGCCGCTTGTTGTGGTTTAAAGGCCGACTCTTGTGAAATGGTTGCTGTAGGCTCAGCCTTTTTTTGTTCAACTTTTTTTGGAGCAGCCGGTTTTTTGCTTGCTACTTCTTCTTTTGCTTCTACTTTCTTTTCTTCTTTTTTCTCAGCTTTTTCTTTTTTCTCGGGCTTCTCTTTTGTTTCTTTCTTTTTTTCTTTGGCTTCAGGAGCCTTTGGTGCCGATTTTTTACCACCATCTTCAATGCCCGAAAGCAGCGAGAACGTCGTTGCCTTGAATGGCTCTTGGCTTTGGACATTGCGGTTGTACAGCGTTATTTTCCACTCATCAAGTTCTTTTGCCGATGTCAACACCACAAAAGCGTCATGCACAAATTTAATGCTCTTTTGATACACAAACGATGGGCACGAAAGCAGCGTCCAGGCAGTTGCACCCATGTCGGGTGACAGCAGGCGTAGCCCGTCGTGCGGCTGATAGGTTTCGCGCTTTTTCTCGCCCTTAAAAATAACTTTTACCTCAACAGCCTGGTCACCTTGCTCGCCACCGGCAATCGGTCCGCAAGCGCATTTACCGGCCGCTTTTGAGGTTAAAAATTTTGCATAATTTTGTTCGTTCAGTTTTTCATTCTGATCGCGGCCTGAATCTGAAAGTCGAATGATTTCGCCGGGATTTTCGGTGGTGATGTAGCCGGCGAGCGGCAAGGTATCAAAAAATGCGTTGACCTGATCGGCCAGCGGAATCGTTGCGTTGGCCAGGTGTGCCGCACGGATCTGCAACTCCGTTTTAAGTGTGTGCTCCTGCCAATAATTATTGGACTCGTGGTTGCCGCGCAGGTACACCACATTGTCTGGGTTGACCTGCATCAGCCGCATGACCACGCTGAGCGTTTCCATGGTGAAGGGCGAGCGGCTGACAATATCGCCCATAAAAATAATAAAGCAGTCAGGGTTGGTAATTTTTAAATCAGGCCCAATAATGCCCAACTCGTTGATCTTTTTTAGGCAACGCACCAGCGAGTGCAATGAACCCTGAACGTTACCAAAAACAACAATCTTGGAAGCGGGTGTGGGTGTAATCTTGCACACAAATTCGCCCTTAAACCCTTTGGCCTGGCGATCTTTGGCCAGTGCTTCAAGCTGCGTCTTAAAAAAGCTTGCCGACCACAGCGGAGGGTGTTTGAGCTTTACAAGCGTCAGCAGCCGCACCAGCTTTTCTTTTTGCTTGCTTATAAACGTTGGCGCAAGTGTTTTGTAATATGATGTGAAATCCGGCTTGATTGTATTATCAGAATCCATTTTGGTATTTTCATCGCGCGTTTTTGCATACGCCTCAAGATCGGCCAGTGTGGTAAAGCCGTCTTTATAAAAGGGGCGAGGCATGAGTACCAGTCCAATTAAAAATACAACCAGGGTGGTGCATGTACCCAGCGCAATGGGCACCAGATGAAAATTATGTGAGCCGCTTTTCTTCATTACAATCCTAGGATATGCGGTATCGCGAGCCTGTCATGGTCCTTTATGTAAGGATGATATACGTTGTTACCAGGACAAGCAAGAGAGACATAACAATGAAAATGAAACTATTGATTTTCTCAAGCTTTTCAGTCAGTTCCTGGGCCGAATCTTTGTCGCTGACCATGTATGCACGGGTGAGCAAAAGTTGGGCAGAAAAATTGATGAACGAAAAGATGAGCAAAAACAGGTACAGTGCGTCGGTGGTGGTAAAGTAGCCCACCTGCGGCATCATCTGCTCAATAACAAAGCGGTAACCAAGGAGTGCGGTGACGGCGGTGATGGCAAGGCTGAAACGGCCGACCACGTTTGCAGCGTTCATTACAAACGCCAAGAGTGATAAAAAAACAGCGGCAAAGAGTGGGATAAAAATAACCAACGCCTTGCGCACGCTATCTTTTACAAAGTTTAAAACAAACAGAGCCTTGGGGTTTTCTGCCTTTTTGGTTGCGTCCTGTTTGTCCAGTTGCAGCGGCAAAAAGCCAGCATCAACGCTCATGTCCTGAAAGCGCCATCCGGCCGGTGCAATGTTGGGTAAAATTTGAAATGATGAAGCATCAACCACAAAAAACATCTCATCCGGCGTAACAAAATCGTTTGAAAGCACAATCGGGAGCCGATGATCTTCAAACGGAAACTTGTGAAAGTTCAGATCGGTTTTCAGTTCAAACAGCACGTTGTATTTTGCAAACACGCGATCTTGCGCCACTTTAATGTCCGGTGGACTCTTGTAATTTATTTTGCCGTTATCAATCGAAAACTTTTGAATGGTATCCAGCATAATCTCGTCGCCGTTAAACTCAAACCACATCACCGAGTCGACCAAAAATGTGTTTTTATTAACGTCAAATACGGGAAAGTTCTTGATGAACATGCCAGTCTTAACACGCACGGTGAACGTGCCCAGCTGCTTTAACACTTCGGTATTAATCGCTTTGAGTTGCGGCACGCTGTCGGTGGTATTGAATCGTTTGAGCGACACGCCAAAAATAATGGGCAGGTAGGCGATGGCGATGACGAGGAGTCCCGTTTTAAACGAGGTGTTGTTGGGGTTGAAGATTGTTTTGAGGCGAGAAGCGAATGATATTTTTTGCATAATTATATCCGTATCAAAATCCGCTCGTGGTGAGGAGCGAGCCCATTTTGGGCGAGCGTCTCGAACCATTCGAGCAGCCCTAACCGCTCATGTCCTTCGAGACGCACACAAGGTGTGCTCCTCAGGATGAGCGGGGGGTGGCTTGATCTGTCAACTAATACACAAACATTCATGCAGCAACCCCTTCTTGATGTTCAACCACAGGTTCTTCTTTAATCACCGCGGCCTTATTTTTTGCCTTAATCCATTCGGTATCATTCCCTGCATTAATCCACACGCCGCGTGACAAGGTGCGTGTTGCAGGATCAAACGAAAGCTCCAGGCCTTTAAAATTGATATCCTTAAGCCCCTGGAGGGTCTGTATAATTTTTTCTGCTGTAAAGGGCGACTGGATTAATTTGGTTGCTTCCACCAGCAATGCAGCGTTGATATACCCCTCAAATGAAAAGGGTGACAGCGTTTTGTTAGGAAAATACTTTTTCATGTCGGCACGGTACTCTTGAGCAATTTTGAGTGTGCTTTTGGTTGGATCGGGCACCACCGATGACGTGATGATGTGAATGCCGCGTGAATTTTTGATAGGCTTTTGAACATAAAACATTTGTGACAGGCCCAGAATTGCTGTTTGGTACATGCCTTTGTTAATAATTTGGCGAATGAAATTATACGCTGGCCGTGCATGCGCAATGCAGATAATTGCCTGCGGCGCCTTGGCCGCAATGGTGTCAGCGGCTTTGGTAACATTCAGCGTGTGCTGTGGGTATGACGCCTCGGCAACTGACGTGAGTTTATATTTTTTTAATACGCGTTTAAAAGATGCCAGCGCATCTTCGCCCCATTCACTGCCCTCATAAAAAATAGCGATCTTTTTCTTATCCAGTTCGTTTATTGAATAATTGATCAGTGCATCAATCTCGTGCTCGTAGCTTGCGCGAAAAAAGAGCATGTTTTGTGTTTCGCTGGTGCGGTGCTTGGTTGCACCGTCGATGGGAAACAGTGCACAGATCTGGTTACGTGTAACATATTTTAAAATACCGGCAACAATATCGGTACCTGCAAGGCTCAGAAATAGTGGTGAGCTGCTCTGAAGTTTTTTAATATTTTTGCGCGTCTTGGTAATCTCTGCCTCGTCATCCAGTGTGGTGAGGGCGTACGTGAAGGGCAGATCGTTTTTTTCTTTTTTTATCTTATTAAAAAAAAGGCTCATGCCGTCAAAAAGCGCATTACCCATGATCGAAACTTCGCCCTTGAGTGGTAGCGATGCACAGACCGGGATTTCATGCTTACCAGAAACCATTTTGGTTTGGATGGTCAGGTCGGTTGATGCTTGCGCCTCTGGCGCTGGTGCTTGGGCGCAGAGGGAGGTGGCCAGGGCGGTCATTAATAGAAAGGCTCGCATTCTCAAACCCTTTTTATACTCTCCTAAAATAGCTTGTCTATCCTGCCCACGCACCGGTGTCCAAGTCAACATTTAAACGAATTTGTCGTGATC
>JAHFBR010000006.1 GCA_023249955.1 bacterium | reverse complement strand
CCCAACTCTGACCGCAAAGAGTTCTTGGAAGCTGTCATTTTACATGGGGCCAAAAGTATTTGATCATTTGACAGGAGTTGACGATCGCCTTGAAGAGGTTCTTTCATTTGGCTGGCTTTCCTGGTTCTGCAAGCTGTTGTTAAAGCTGCTATCGATGATTTATGATCTTGTTGGTAATTTTGGTTTTGCTATCATTCTCATGACCATTCTGCTCAAGCTGCCGTTTACACCACTTTCGATTTATGCCCGCAAGCAGATGGAAATTTACCAATACTACTTGCCATCAATTAATAAAATTCGTACCAAATTTCGCCATGATCTTAAGATGCAGCACGAAGAGCTGATGAAGTTTTATAAAGATCATAAGATATCGCCATCAACGTCATTTATGGGCTGCTTGCCCCTGTTGATCCAGATGCCAATACTGTTCTCGTTGTATCGCGTGCTTGGCAACTATCTTGATCTGTATCAAGCTCCTTTTGTTGGCTGGATTGTGGACTTGTCTGCAAAAGACCCTTATTACGTAATGCCAATTTTGATGGGTCTTTCGATGATGTGGCAACAAAAAATGACACCAGTGGCCGATGACAAGCAACGTATGATGATGTTCTTTATGGCTATTGTCATGACTGTTGTTTTTGCAAACTTTCCAGCAGGGCTTGTGCTGTACTGGCTGATGAACAACCTGTTGACGATTGCTGAAGATTACGTTCGTAAATACTTTTTTGCATAGACGGGTAGGCCATGTTTGCTCAATTGCCAACGCTACAAAAGCTGGTGCGTCAATTGCAACGTGTTCCTTATTTGGCATCCAAAAATGTTTATAAGGTTGCGATGTATTTTTTGCGCTGTGACGCGAAAACGCTCGAGCAACTATGCGCCACCATTCTTGAAGCCAAGCAGGCGCTTGTGCCCTGCGAACACTGTTTTAACTGGACCGAGGGTACGAGCGTGTGTGCAATCTGTTCATCGGATAAGCGCGACAAGAGCACTCTTTGCGTGGTTGAAACATGGCATGATTTGTTTGCGCTTGAAAATGCAGGAGAATACAAAGGTTTGTATCATGTTCTGGGGGGCGCTCTCAGCCCCCTGGAAGGTGTTGGGCCCGATCAGTTAACGATTAATGCATTGATCAAACGGCTTGATGGTACTATCAAAGAGATTATTTTTGCGACCAATCCAACGCCCGAAGGTGAAGCAACCGCAAGCTACATCTGGTCAAAGATTGGAAAGCAGTCGGTGCAGATTTCTAAGCTGGCAAGCGGGGTTCCTATCGGTTCATCGTTGGAGTATATGGATCGTGTAACCATCGGCAAGGCATTGCAGGGGCGGCGCCCATTTTAGTGTGCTGCTGTGTTGAGAAATGGTAAATCATCAGCGCATTCTCAATCTTTTTTTAATCATCCTAGGACTTTTTTGCATTACGCATACTGCGCATGCAGTTTTTAAGGGCTTGACGCGCTCACTCAAACTGCTGCACATCAAAAGTATTTCACAAAAAATTCATGATCAAGATCGCATGGAGTTTAGGGGCGATGTTGAGGTGCAGGTCGACGAGCGTATGCACGTATGGGCTGACTATGTTTTTGCCGACAAGGCAGAGCAGATCATTATTGCTGAAGGGAGTGACGGTTCTCCTGTTATCATCGAAGATAACAACTTTTTGATTTTTGCCGATCGCTTTGTCTTTAATATCGCCCAAAAAACAGGCGAGGCCCAAAACTTAAAGTTTCACATTGAAGAAGGCTTTGTATCTGCAAAAAAAGCAGAAAAGATCAATGACAATGATTGGCGCGTGCATGATATGACCTATACGGCATGTGACAACGGTGACCCTCATTGGCATATTCGTGCTGATCATGCGGTTGTACATGGCAGCTATTTTATCCGAGCCACGGGTCTTGTTTTTAAGGTTGGGCAGATGCCCGTCATGTGCTTTCCTCGCTTTGTTATTCCAATCCAGGGTGGATCAAAATCAGGCTTTTTAATGCCACGTTTTTTTATTGATTATGATTACGGTTTTGGCGTCAAGCAGGAGTATTACAAGTATATCTCGCCACACTGTGACACGACGGTTGGTGTGGATTGGCGCGCCGGCAAAGGGGTTGTATTTTTTGATGAATTTCGATGGGCACGTTCTCCAGAAAGTTATACGCTTGCCAATGTGCAATATGCCGTCATTCGTGATCGATTTATGCGTAAGCAGGATAAAATTGTAAAAACCACCGAACATCGCTACTGGATTAACGGTAAAGATTTTCAGAATTGGCCGCAAGTGCCCGGCAAGGCCGATGTCTGCTCGTTGATGCGTTTGGATTTTGGAACCGATAAGCGCATTGGGTACCACTTTTTTAATAGTACCGAAGAGATTGATGACACATTTAGCAATTCGCTGATTGTTCGGTCACTCTGGCCCCAAAATTTGGTTTGGTTTCAAGCAGAAAATGCAAAAACAAGCCGTAAAACGTTTGATCGCGTGTCCCAGCAGGAGCGTCAGTTTTTTACCAGCATGCTGCCGGCTGATTTTCCTGCAGATGCATCATCGCTGATGATTAAAGAGCTGGAAGATCGCGTCAATCTTGCGCCGGTGCCGCATATTGAATGGAACACAGCGTTTACTAAAATTCATCCATTTTTTTCATATAGACACGACTGCTTTTTTGACCAGATATTGTATCGTCAGGAAGAGTGTGAGCGCATTTATTTCAATTCAATGCTGATTAGCCAGCATGAGCCGCTTCCACTTAAAAAAACAGACCTGATGCGCTTTAATTATCGTGGCTCGCTTACCGAATCATTGTCGTGGGCGTATAATACGTTTTCATTTCATATTCATCCCACACTTCAATGTGTTTCTCAGCGGGCTGATCCAACAAGACGGTCATCGGGCAGCGTGCTTGAGCGTTCTATTTTTAATAAGGGCGCGTACCGACTGTTTTTTGAATATGGCGCAGAGTGGACGCTGCCCGAGGGGTTCGTGCACTCATCAGATTACTCGTACATGCACTCAATCCAGCCTGTTTTGACCTGGGATTGGCTTCCCAAGTTTTTTCAAGATCACTGGTTTTATCTGGATAAATGGGATCGTGCGTATCCCAAAAACCAGCTGGGCTTGTTGTTGCGAAATACCTGGACAATCGATGATCTGATGCTTGATGTAAACGTGCGTCAGGGATACGATTTTTACGCCAGTGACGATATTTTTTATCTGCGCCGCGGCATCAAGCAAAAACATATCACGCCTCTTCGTTATGAAGTTGACTGCCAGAGCCACTATGTGCAGCTTGGTGTTGCTCAAGAGTACGAGTGGGGCGGCTTTCAACTACTGCAGTCAGAGATTAATGCCTCAGTGACGGTGAATCGAGTTCAATTGGGGGTTGGTTATCTTTTTCAAAAGCGCGAACTGCAGGAGCAACGTCAATTGTTATCGCACATTCCGCATTTTGTTGTAGCGAATCTTGCAATTCCCCTGAGCTCTCGGGCAACACTTGCGTATGAAGGTCAGTTTTATGCTCCGCAACGTTCATCGATTTTTTTCTTTGATGGCATTACACCGCTGATTCATCGCATTCGTTTAGATTATGATGGTCATTGCTGGGGTTTTTATATAGGCTTTGAGGAAAAGAAGTTTAAAGAGTATGGCAATGCAAGAAATGAGCGAGCAATAGTATTTTCTTTTAGGCTTGATTCTTTGGGTTCGTTTGCCAAAAAGTTCAAGCGTATGCCGCAAATTTTAAGAACACAGGCCTAAAGCACGCTTTTGTTGAAAGGTAATCTATGGTTTTTAATGCTCCAACGCGTTTTACATTATTCAAACAGCGCCGCAAAAAACTTATTGAAAAAATTAAAGAACGCCACGGCGCTGGACATGGGGTCGTGGTGGTGAGTGCCGGCTTCGAGACGGACCGACACATTTTTCGCCAAGAGAGTTCTTTTTATTACCTGACCGGCATCAATGAACCAGCAGCGCTTTTATTTTTATATCTTGATGGCCGCGAGGTGGTGTATTTGCCAAAATTTGGCACACCGCGCACTCAATGGGTTAGTGTATCGCTTTCTGGTCCGCATGATGCAAAACGTGTTGAGGTTGACGAGATACGCTATTTGGGTGCAGCAACGGCAGGGTATTCGTTCAGACCAGTGTTTGAGCGCGAAAAGTATGCCGATGCAGTAAAGGCCTTGGAGCAGGATGTTGCCGATAAGGCGCGTGTTTTCAGCCTGCTCGATCGCTCCAATGAAGGCTATTTTATGCACATTAACCTGTTTGAAAAATTTCAACAGTGGATTCCTGGGCTTGAGCAAGTGACTCACGACGTTTCGTCACTGTTACACGGTGTACGTCGCATTAAAGATGAGTATGAATTAGATCTTATTTTTAAAGCGGTGCAAATTACCAGCATGGCCCAAAAAACAGCTGCCACCATGATGGATTCTGGCAAATTTGAATATGAAGTGCAGGCTGCCGTTGAATGTGTGTTTACACACGTTGCTGCGGCAAAGCCTGCTTTTCCTTCGATTGTTGCAACCGGCAAAAATACTACGATACTGCATTACATGCAGCGTGATGGCAAGCTTAATAACGGTGATTTGGTTGTTATTGATATTGGTGCGGAGTATGGATTTTATGCAGCCGATATTACGCGTACCTATCCGGTTGGTGGTACCTTTTCACCACGTCAGCGCGAAGTTTATAATATTGTGCTTGAAACGCAAATGTATATCGAAGAACTTGCGCGCCCGGGCATGTATTTAAAGAGTGCGCAATACCCAGAGCGATCGCTGCATCACCTTGCTGTTAAGTTTTTAGAGAAAAAAGGCTATGCACAATATTTCTGTCACGGCATAGGTCATTATTTGGGGCTTGATGTGCATGATGTGGGCGATTACAACTCACCACTGCAAGCTGGCGATGTTTTTACCATCGAGCCAGGAGTGTACATTCCGGAAGAAAATATTGGCGTGCGCATCGAAGATGACTACGTTATGGCAGACGATGGAGCGGTTTGTTTAAGCTACGAACTGCCTAAACAAGCGGACGAAATCGAAGCGATGATGCAGGGCATGTAGTTTCTCAGGAGAACTTTTTGCAAAGAGCATGCAATTTTTTTGACTGGCAGAAAAGATGCTGGTACAGTATGCTCTTTGTTAAAATTTTAAGGAGAGGAAGGCCATGGAGGTTTTTGAGTTACTACAAAAAATCCAAAAAACCAATACTAAGTTTATTGTTGTTACGGGTGGCGTTTGCTCGTCCATTGGCAAAGGAGTTTTGGTTGCATCGTTGGGCGTTCTGCTCAAAAAAGCCGGTTATTCACTTTCGGTGATCAAATGGGATCCATATCTTAACGTTGACCCTGGGACCATGTCCCCGCTTGTGCACGGCGAGGTCTTTGTAACCTCTGACGGAGCGGAAACCGATTTGGATTTGGGGCATTACGAACGTCACATTGGCCTGAGCCTGACGCGCGATTCATCAGTATCGTCAGGACAAATTTACCAGGAAGTGCTCGAGGGCGAACGCTCGGGGCGCTTTTTGGGTAAATGCATTCAGATGGTTCCGCACGTGGTGAACGTTACCAAGAGACGCTTGTTAGAATTTGCTCTGGATCACAATGTTGAGTTTGTTCTGCTCGAAATTGGTGGAACAGTAGGAGACATGGAGGGCGAAGTATTTTTGGAAACGGTGCGTCAATTGCGCATGGAGCTGGGTTCTGAGCATGTCATGCATGCACATTTAAGTTTTGTGCCCTTTTTGAGTTGGACCGGCGAGGTTAAAACCAAGCCAACACAGCACAGTATCACCGAACTCAAACGGGCCGGCCTTGCGCCAGACTGCCTGTTTTTGCGGGCCGATCGCCAAGTTGATGATCAATCAGTTTCAAAACTGTCGGTGATGTGTGAAGTTAAAGAGGACTATATTTTCCAGGTCTTAACCAACGACCCGGTCTATCGCGTCTTTTTAGATCTTGATGCTCAGGGTGTTGGCAGAAAAGTGCAGGAGCATTTCAGGCTTGTGCCGCCAAAATCTTCAGATTTATCTGATTGGCAAAATTTTATCGCTTCAATCGATCAAAGCAAGCAACAGGTTTCTATTGGGCTAATTGCCAAATATGTTGGAAGCAACGATCCGTACATCAGCGTTGTTGAGGCGATAAGATCGGCCGCGTATCATCTTAAACATCGTGCCAATGTGGTGGTTATTGAAGCCGAAGCCTTGGAAAAAGGGTCCTACGGTGCTAACGATGCGGCTTGGGCGCAGCTCAAGAGTTTGGATGGCATTGTGGTGCCGGGAGGCTTTGATCGTCGCGGTGCCGAGGGCAAAATCCTTGCAGCACGTTGGGCGCGTGAAAACCAGGTGCCTTACCTGGGTCTGTGCTTGGGCATGCAGATGATGATTGTTGAGGCCGCGCGAGCACTCTTGAAATTGCCTGATGCCAATAGTGCTGAGTTTGAGCCTGACACCAAAAATCCAGTCATCTGGATCATGGAAGAGCAAAAAGGGGTAACACGCAAGGGGGCAACCATGCGCCTGGGGTCCTACCCATGCTCGCTGGTGGAGGGTACCAAGGCTTACGAAGCCTACAAAAAGCCGGTCGTGAACGAGCGTCATCGCCATCGCTATGAAGTAAATAATACCTATCGATCGTCGCTCGAGCAGGCTGGAATGGTTTTTTCGGGTGTTTATCGCGATAAAGATTTGGTTGAAATAGCCGAGCTGAAGGACCATCCCTTTATGCTGGGGGTGCAGTTTCACCCAGAGTTTCAATCGTCACCATTGGCCGTTCATCCCCTCTTTGACGCGTTTATGCAAGCAGTGACAAAACGTAAAGTTTCATTTGACCGATGAAGAGATTTACCCTAAAATAGAGGGAAATCTTTTTTTGAATGGCACAGCATTTTGACGATATTAAAAGTCTGGAATGGAATAAAATTATGGACATGAATACAGCGTTTTTCCTTAAAAAAGAGGCTCGTGACCCTCGTTGGCACGTAGTTGATGCATCTGGTAAAGTTTTGGGCCGTCTGTGCACACAAGTCGCCGATTTACTCAGAGGAAAAGACAAAGCTACCTATACCCCACACACCGATGCCGGTGATTATGTGATCGTTACCAACTGCGACAAAATCAAGCTGACCGGCAACAAGTGGGAAGCAAAAATGTACGAAAGATTCTCTGGCTATCGCAGCGGCTTGAAAAAGACTGCAGCAAGAGACGTTTTTGCCAAGGATCCTGGCTTTTTGATTATGCATGGTGTTAGAGGGATGTTGCCTAAAAACAAACTCAACCGTGCCGTTCTCAAAAAATTGCGTGTTTATTCAGGTGACCAACACCCACACCAAGCGCAAATTATCGGCTTTCCAACAAAATAAATTTTTAAATGTCTTGTGACAAAAAAAGAGCAGAACTACAAAACGTTCTGCTCTTTTTTTTTAACCACAGAAAATGGCGGTATCATGGTACATGTACAAAAAACATTAAAGAAAAACGTGAGCTTTTCAGGGGTGGGGGTTCACTCCGGGCAACCGTCATCGGTAACCCTCTGGCCGGCTGCACCTAATACTGGTGTGATGTTTTGTAATGCTGCTAACAGCGACCAAGTCATTAAAATTGGTACCGTTATACCCGAGGCGGCCATGCACGCGACGGTTATCAAAAAAGACGGCTGGTACGTTAGTACCATTGAGCACTTGATGGCGGCGTTGCTGATGTTGGGGGTCGATAACGTACGCATTGAGGTTGAGGGTAATGAGATTCCAATTTTGGACGGTAGTGCACTTTTATTTGCCCAGGGCATCGTCGATACTGGTTTTGTGGCAAGCGATGTGCCGCGGCGATTTTTAACGCCACGAACGGTGCTTAATTTTGCCGATCAACAGGGGAGGTCGCTTCAGTTGCAACCAGCGGCCGAAGGTGTTTTGGATTTTTATATAGATTACGTTGCCGAGTTTCAGCATCCCTTGGCGGGTAATCCGTCATTGCAGGGGTTGGTGACGCCGGCATTTTTTCTCGAGCAGCTGGCTCCAGCCCGCACGTTTGGCTTTTTGGAGCAGCTCCCGTTTTTGCGTCAACACAAACTTGCTCAGGGATCATCGTTGAGCAATACGGTGGTGATAGGGCAGGAACCCATTAACGATATGCGTTTTGCAGACGAGTGTGTGCGGCACAAAGTGCTTGATCTGGTGGGAGATTTGAGCCTTTTGGGCGGTCCGCTGATTGGGACGATCAAGGCCCATAAAACAAGTCATAATTTTAACCGTTTGGTTATTCAACATTTTGTCCAGCAGCCCGAGCTTTGGGCTTTGATCTAATTGTATATCAAAACAAAGAGGGGCGCCTTGTGGGCGCCCCTCTTTTAATTTTCAGACTAGCGTAAGCCTGCAATGCTTAAAAGCTTTTTAACCACACCGGTAATTTTGGTGCCAAACAGCGTCGCGATATCGCGATAGGTCAAGAACACCGCCAGCGAGATGAAAAAGAGCCAGGAGGTGATGTTGACGATGTTTTTAAAGAGCAACGGCAGCTTGCGGCCGATGATTGCTTCAAGAGTCACAAAAAATATCTGACCGCCATCCAATGCGCCAATGGGTAGGACGTTAATCAATGCCAGGTTGATGCTGATAAGGGCCAAAAATGTCAACAGAGCCAGAAGGCCGTGTTGCGCGGCGTCAAAACTCATGGACATGATCATAACCGGTCCACCAGCCCCTTCCAGAGAGCGTTGGGTGATCAGTTGTTTGACGCTATAGACAATGGCTATAATCCATCCGTTGGTTGCGTGGATACCAGCCTTGATTGCTTGAAAGAATGGCAAGCGTGGGATGGGGGTGCGCAGTTCAGCGCCCAGTGATCCAATGCTTTCTCCACCCTCTTTTCTTTCGCCCAGAGTAATTGCCAGATCAGTGGGCTTGTTGTCGCGTTCAACGGTGATGGTGACGGCCTTTTCGGGGTTACTTCTGATGGCCTTCAAAAGCATCTCTTGAGCATTTTCACGCAGGTTGTGCGATTCGTCGCGGAGTGAATCTTGATTGATGGCTATGATGACGTCACCAGCCTTGAGGCCACCTTTTTCGGCTGCAGAGGCTTTAACAACCCCAGAAACCATGAGCCCTTGCTGATTTGATGAACCAATCATAAAAAGGCCGCAGAAGACCAAGTAGGCAAAAATCAGGTTAAAAATAATGCCGCCTGAAAGAACCAGAAGTTTTTGCCAGTAAGGTTTGCTGTCAAAGGATTCTGGACCGGTTACCTGAGAATGGGCCTGATCGCCTTGGCCAACCTCAGCAAGGCCAGCTATTTCAACGTATCCACCCATGGGGATGGCTGCTAGGCGGAAATCGGTTTTGCCAATTTTGCGACGGAAAATTTCAGGGCCAAAGCCAATAGAAAAAGTAGGCGTATGAATGCCAAAGAGCTTGCAAAAGAGGAAGTGGCCGCATTCATGGATGGCGATCAGGAGCCCAAAACCGATGATTGCATAGGCCAGTGGAAGCACTTTAACGCCTAAAAATACATACAACGCATCAAAAGACATGTCATAACCCTTTGCTTTTATAAAGATGATGATATGGAGGGGATGTTACATTTCGATAGGGCTAGTATTGCAGAATTTTGCATTTGAGGCCATAATTTGCATGACTTTGTGAATTAAATTTCAGTAAGAAAAGTAATATAATGAGATGTTGCGTCGTGCAGGAGATTTTGGCAGATATGACAAAAAACAGATCTGGATATTTTTTACTTGAAAAAATTGCTAAAAAAGATAAAATTGTAGCAGTTGTTCGCGCATATGCGCAAAAAGCGTCTCCCTAGATTCTGGGTGCTTAAGCGCTGTCTTACCTGATGAAAGAACTACAAAAATCGTGCATTCTTGTGGGAAAATACAACGGGTGAGGGCCAACGAGCACCGGCTTTTACGTAAATTATTTACGGAGCAAATACGAGATAGAACGTTAAGTGTTAAAAGGTAAAAGTTTTATTGATGTTAGGATTATAAGCTATGCCAACGATAAATCAGCTTGTACGCTTTGGACGTGAAAAGCGTAAATATAGAACCAAGTCTCCGGCATTGAGCGCATCGCCTCAACGCCGCGGAGTCTGCGTTCGCGTTTCCACGATGACGCCAAAAAAGCCAAACTCTGCATTGCGTAAAATCGCGCGTGTAAAGCTGACAACTGGTAAAGAAATTACCGCTTATATTCCTGGCGAAGGCCACAACTTGCAAGAACACTCAGTGGTACTGGTACGCGGCGGAAGAGTAAAGGATCTTCCCGGTGTGCGCTATCACATTGTTCGCGGTTCGTTGGACTGTGCTGGTGTTGAGGGAAGAATGCAATCCCGTTCTTTATATGGTGCGAAGCGTAAGAAAGGTGAGAAATAATGCCACGTCGTAAAAAAGTTCTCTTAAAAAGAGAAATTGGGGTTGATCCTCGCTATAACTCACTGTTAGTACAAAAATTTATCAACATTGTCATGGAACGCGGTAAAAAGAGTATTGCGCGTGGAATTGTTTATGAAATGTTTGACACAATAACCAAAAAGCTTGGCGACGAAAAAAAGGCCTATGTTCTTTTTGAAAAAGCAATCGAACAAATTAAGCCTTACGTCGAAGTAAAATCACGTCGTGTTGGCGGTGGTGTTTACCAGGTTCCAACTGAAGTTCGTCCAGAGCGCCAAATGTCATTGACACTGCGCTGGCTTATCGAATCTGCAGCCGGTCGCCCAGACAAAACAATGGGCACTCGTCTTGCGAGCGAAATTCTTGAAGCCGCAGATGGTCATGGCAACGCTGTTAAAAAGAAAAATGACGTACATCGTATGGCAGAAGCAAATAGAGCATTCTCGCACTACGCGTGGTAGCTTTAAGGGTATTGAATGAGTACAAATAGGTTACAACGCTATCGTAATATTGGAATCGCTGCGCACATTGACGCAGGAAAGACCACGCTTACAGAACGTATTTTGTTCTACACCGGTGTTTCACACAAGATCGGTGAGGTTCATGAGGGCGAAGCCGTTATGGACTGGATGGAGCAAGAGCGCGAGCGTGGTATTACCATTACAGCAGCTGCTACAACATGTAAGTGGGCTGATCATCAAGTTAATATCATCGATACACCGGGTCACGTAGACTTTACCATTGAGGTAGAGCGTTCTATGCGTGTACTTGACGGTGCTATTGCTGTTTTTGCAGGCGTTGAAGGCGTTGAGCCTCAATCCGAAACAGTATGGCGTCAAGCTGACAAGCATCACGTTCCACGTATTGCTTTTGTTAACAAGCTTGATCGTATTGGTGCCGATTATTTGGCGGTTGTCAAAGAAATTGATGAAAAGTTGCACGGCAATGCTCTTGCGATGCAAATTCAAGTAGGCGAATCTGAAGACTTTCGTGCTACTATCGACGTTCTGACAAGAAGAATGACGGTATTTAACGAAGCGGCACAAGGTTCTAATGTTGAATGGCAAGAGGTTCCCGCTGAATACAAAGATCAACTTGACAGCTTTTATACCAAAATTTTAGAACGTGCTTGTGATTTTGATGATGCGCTTGCAGAAAAATATCTCGACGGCAAAGAGATTTCCGTTGCTGAAATTAAAGCCGCTTTGCGCATAGGTGTTATCCAACAAAAGGTAACTCCCGTGTTTGGTGGATCAGCGTTCAAAAACAAAGGGGTTCAGCTTTTGCTTGATGGTGTGATTGATTATCTGCCATCACCACTTGACGTTCCTCCTATGCATGGCATTAATCCTGATACTAAAGCCGAAGAGACACGTGCACCCGATCCAGACGGTCCATTTTGCGCATTAGCGTTCAAAATTATGGTTGATCCGTTTGTTGGGTCGCTGACCTTCGTTCGTGTGTATTCTGGCACGCTTGATGCCGGTTCGTACATTTATAACGTTTCAAAAGGCAAAAAAGAGCGTGTAAGTCGTCTTCTTAAGATGCACGCTAATAAACGTGAAGAAATTACATCAGTAACTGCTGGTGATATTGCTGCGGTCGTTGGTATTAAAGACGTTATGACGGGCGATACGTTGGCATCTGAAGATCATCCAATTATTCTTGAATCTATTACTGCGCCAGATCCAGTGATGCATATTGCAATCGAGCCAAAAGGCAAAGGTGACTACGAAAAAATGGTTAACGCTTTGCGCAAGCTGATGCAAGAAGATCCATCATTTAGATTCAGCTACAATTCAGAAACGAGCCAAACCATTATTTCTGGTATGGGTGAGTTGCATCTTGAAATTATTGTTGATCGCATGCTGCGCGAGCATAAGGTTGAAAGCAATGTTGGTAAAGCTGAGGTTGCATACAAAGAAACCGTTATGCGTACCGCAGAGGCCGAAGGTAAATTTATTCGTCAATCAGGTGGTCATGGACAATATGGTCATCTTTGGTTGCGCCTGGAGCCTTTGGAGCGCGGCAAAGGATTTGAATTTGAAAATGGCATTACCGGTGGTGTAATTCCTCGTGAATTTATCCCTGGTATTGAAAAAGGCGTTACAGAAGCCTTGTCAACTGGTGTGCTTGCAAGCTATCCAGTTGTTGACGTTAAAGCAACGGTATTCGATGGTTCATATCACGATGTTGACTCATCTGAAATGGCGTTTAAAATTGCTGCCTCCATGGCATTCAAAGAGGCTGCAATGCGAGCGACGCCGGTCATTCTTGAACCGATTATGAAAGTTGAAGTTTTGACCCCAGATGAAAACATGGGCGATGTGATGGGAGATTTGAACTCTCGTCGCGGCAGAATCATGGGGATGGAAATGCGTAAGAGTGTTCAAGCAATTACTGCTGAAGTTCCTTTGGCAGAAATGTTTGGTTATTCTACCGCGCTTCGTTCTTTGACTAAGGGACGCGCAAGCTACTCCATGCAATTTGAAGTGTATCGCGAAGTGCCTAAAAGCATTCAAGATGCAATTGTTGGTAAAAAATAAGATACATGTACCCTACTGAGAAGGATAATAACGATGGCAAAGGGTGTATTTGAACGTAAAAAGCCTCACGTTAACATTGGAACGATTGGACACGTTGACCATGGCAAGACAACGTTAACAGCAGCAATTACCAAAGTACTTGCTGAACAAGGTATGGCTGAATTCAGAGCTTATGATCAAATTGACAAAGCTCCTGAAGAAAAGGCTCGTGGTATTACCATTAACGCAACACACGTTGAATACGAAACAAAAAATCGTCACTATGCACACGTAGACTGCCCAGGTCACGCTGACTATGTTAAAAACATGATCACCGGTGCAGCTCAGATGGACGGTGCAATTCTTGTTGTTTCAGCAGCAGATGGACCAATGCCACAAACACGTGAGCACATTCTTCTTGCTCACCAAGTTGGCGTTCCTTCAATTGTTGTATTCTTGAACAAAGTTGACATGGTTGATGATATCAGCATGGTCGAACTTGTTGAAGAAGAAATTCGTGAACTGTTGACCAAGTACCATTTTCCAGGAGATAAAACACCTATCGTGCGCGGTTCAGCATTGAAAGCGTTGAATGGCGATCAGAGCGAAATTGGCGTTCCTGCAATTATGAAATTGATGGAAACCGTTGACAGCTTTATTCCAACACCACAACGCGAAATTGATAAGCCATTCTTGATGCCTATCGAAGACGTGTTCTCAATCTCCGGCCGCGGTACCGTTGTTACCGGTCGTATTGAGCGTGGCGTTGTTAAAGTTGGTGAGGAAATTGCAATCATCGGCTTTAGGGACACCGTTAAGACCACTGTTACCGGCGTTGAGATGTTCAATAAAGAACTCAAAGAAGGTATGGCTGGTGATAACGTTGGTGTTCTTCTTCGTGGTACGAAGAAAGAAGACGTTGAGCGTGGACAAGTGCTTGCTGCTCCTGGCACCATCACTCCACACAACAAGTTCAAGGCTCAAATCTTGGTTCTTAAAAAAGAAGAGGGCGGTCGTCATAGCCCATTCTTTACTGGCTACAGACCTCAATTCTACTTCAGAACAACCGACGTTACCGGAACCGTTGCGCTTCCCGCTGGTCGCGAAATGGTTATGCCAGGTGACGATGTGGAAGTAACGATTGAATTGGTAAGCAAAATCGCAATGAGCGATGGCTTGAAGTTCGCTGTTCGCGAAGGCGGCAGAACAATTGGTGCTGGTGTTGTAACTAAGATTCTTGAGTAGTCTGAGCGAATGAACAATGAAGAAACAAAAAATACGTTTGACATTAAAATCATATGATCATCGCTTGTTAGACAACGCGGTTAGACAGATTGTAATGGCTGTAAAAAGAACGGGCTCCCAGGTTGTGGGGCCTGTTCCACTCCCTAACAGGAAGAAGATTTTTACAGTGTTGAGATCTCCTCATATTGATAAAAAATCACGTGAACAGTTCGAAATTATAACGCACAAGCGTATTTTGGACATCGTTTCTCCAGCTGAGCAAACGATGGATGCGCTGATGAAATTGAATATCTCAGCTGGCGTTGATGTTGAGATTAAATAGTGAAGCGTAGAACGAGGCTGCTATGTTGAACAGTGTGCTAGGAACCAAAGTTGGAATGACTCAGTTGTTTGATAAAAACGGCGATGTTATTCCGGTAACCGTTGTTGATATCAACAACTGGTTTGTAACGCAGATTAAATTATCTAACAAAGATGGTTACAATGCGGTGCAAGTTGGTCTTCTCAGAAATAGATTCAGAGGTCAAAACTTTTCACCTTTATGGTTAAAGGCAAAGAAAGACCACTTTCTGAATCTTAAAGAAGTACGTTCAGAAGACGTACAATCATTTGCGCCTGGCCAACCTCTTGAGCTCACCGCTCTCTCAATACAAGAGGGCGATGTTGTAGCCGTAACAGGCACATCAAGGGGATTGGGTTTTCAGGGTGTTGTTAAACGTTGGAATTTCCGAGGCGGTCCAGCTGCTCACGGATCAAAGTTCCACCGTCGTCCTGGAACAAGCGGATGCTTGAGAACGCAAGGTGAAATTATCAAAGGGAAGAAGTTCCCTGGTCATACCGGTGCAGAACAAGTGACGGTAAAAGGCCTTAAGATTGTCCGCATCGACCGTGACACCGGATGTGTGTTTATTAAAGGTGCGATCCCAGGAAAAAAAGACTCCCTGGTAACTCTTCAAAAGTAAGGGATCTGAACGATGATTGCTATTCCAGTATATAATAAACAAGGAAAAACATCAGAGATGATGGAAGTTTCCGTTGATATTGCGCGTAAAGAATCAAGCCCAAGAACCTTTGCCTGTGCTATTCGTTCGTTGTTTCAAAATTGGAGACAAGGAACTGTGAGCTGCAAAACTCGTGGAGAACTTGCCTTCTCTAACAAAAAACCATGGCGTCAAAAGGGCACAGGTCGCGCTCGTGTGAGCTCGATTCGTTCACCATTGTGGCGTAAGGGTGGCGTTATTTTTGGTCCTCAGCCTCGTGTAAGACAGCTTGCAATGAATGCTCAACACAGACGTCTTGTATTGAACAATGTATTTTTCTCAATGCTTGATAAAAGTGCTGTTCACTGTTTTGATTTAGAGCCTGTATCAAAAAAACCAAGCACCAAATGTGCAGTCGAAGCATTGCATAACATGGGCTTGGCAGACAAAAAGGTTGTACTCTTTTTGCGTTATGATGATGAAATTAACATGGCCTCATTCCGCAACGTGCCTCAAGTAAGCATTGTGTTGTTTGACCAGCCAAATGCTTATCATTTGAGCAATACAGAGTCGTGGGTTGTTCTCAAAAAAGATGTGGACGCATTTAAAACGATGGTGGCACGATGGAACTAACGATACATGATATTATCAAGCGACCGCTGATTTCCAGCAAGAGCATTGATTTGTACAAAAAGCTTGGGCAGTACACATTTGAGGTACACCTTAATGCTAATAAATCAATGATCGGTGATGCGGTTGAAAAGCTTTGGAATGTTAAAGTTGAAAAAGTTCGTGTCATTTCCATCGCGGGCAAAAATAAAACTTTTAGCCGCAAAGCGTACACAACATCTGACCGCAAAAAAGCGATTGTTACCCTCAAAAAAGGGTACAAGGTAGAAATTCCTGGCATGTTTGAAACCATGGCTATGGAACAAACTGCTCATGAGAAGACAGAAGCTGAGGGAAGCTAACATGACGATTGTAACGAGAAAACCCCGCAACCCTTCATTGCGATTTCAACAGTATATCGTTTATGAAGATTTGACGGATAAAAGACCTGAAAAAAGCCTGACCGCGCCGCTTCATAAGACGGGTGGACGTAATGCCTATGGTCGCATTACCACACGTCACATTGGCGGTGGTGCAAAAAGACTGTATCGCATGGTCGATTTTAGACGTGCGAATCACGACGTTACCGGTAAGGTTTCTGCGTTTGAGTATGATCCAAACCGTAACGTTCCTATCGCGCTTATCAGCTATCAAAATGGCTCAAAAGCGTACATTCTCAAGCCTGAGGGTTTGAAGGTTGGAGATAAGGTTGTTTCCAGCGAAAAGGCTGAAGCAAAGGTGGGGAATTGCCTGCCATTGCGCGTAATTCCAATCGGATTTTTTGTACATAATGTTGAGCTGTATCCTGGCCAAGGTGGCAAGTTTGCCCGTAGTGCAGGATCCTCCGTTCAATTGGTTAACCGAGAAAACAATCTTGCCATTTTAAAGATGCCTTCTGGCGAGTTGCGTACCGTCAGTGATGCAAATTGGGCAACGGTTGGTATGCTTTCGAATGCTGATTATCGCAACATGATGATTGGTAAAGCTGGACGTACCCGTCGCATGGGTATTAGGCCTACTGTTCGTGGTATGGCTATGAACCCTATCGATCACCCACATGGTGGTGGTGAAGGTCGTTCTAAGTCCGGCTCACATCCTGTGACTCCTTGGGGTAAAGGATGTAAAGGTACCCGTACACGTCGTAAAAAGAGTTTAGCTATTTTGAAGCGAAGAAAGTAAGCGAGGATAGACAATGTCACGATCTTTGTCCAAAGGACCTTATGTTGATCCCGGCCTTGCTCAAAAGATTGCAAAGGTTAAATCATCCGGTAAGCGTGAAGTCATCAAGACCTATAAGCGCGCCAGTATGATCACCCCAGATTTTGTGGGCTTGACCATTGCGGTTCATGATGGCCGTAAATTTGTGTCTGTGTTTGTAACCGAAAATATGGTTGGACACAAGCTGGGAGAGTTTGCACTAACAAGAACCTTTAGGGTTCATAGTGGCCAGCGTAAGGCTGAAAAGGGTCCTGAAGGCGCAGCCCCTGCTGCTGCGGCTAAAGCGGCTAAAAAGGCCTAGACAAGTTGTACTGGTGAGATTTTAATACACGAATGTATAGTTTTTTGTTATACTTAACAGTGAATCAGGTTGCTAAATATGCAAGCAAGAGCGATAAGCAAATATATCCGTATTTCGCCCTATAAGCTTCGCCCCTATGCCGACGTCATCAGAGGGAACTCTGTCGAAAAGGCGTTCGCGTGGTTGAAGACTTGTGCGGTTAAACGCGCAAGGCCTATTTTAAAGGCACTTGTATCGGCTTATTCAAATGCACGGTTCAAGAATCCAGAAATTGGTTCTATGGCCGAGGTGTTTGTTAAAGAGATTCGTATTGATCAGGGGCCTATAGTAAAATATTTTAAACCCGCAGCCCAGGGACGCGCAGCGCCACAGCGCAAGCGTATGAGTCATATTGTGATTGTTGTTGGAAAAGCGCAATCATAATTGTGTTTTTTGAATATAACGTATTATAGAGGTGCAGTGTGGGACAAAAGGTACATCCCGTTGGATTTAGACTAGGTATCTTTGAAGACTGGCAAGCGCATTGGTTCTCAAAAAAGAACTACGGCGTAGAGCTGATGGAAGACTTTCGTATTAGAAAGTTCTTAAAAGAACGTCTCAATATTTCCAATGTCGCACGTGTTGTTATCGATAAAGCCGTTGACAACGTTCGTGTTACCATATTTTCAGACCGTCCAGGTATGATTATTGGTAAAAAGGGCATTGGTATTGAACAAATCAAACACGATTTGTACAAACTCGTCAAAAAGAATATTGAGATTTCCGTTCAGGAAATTAAAAATCCTGAAACAAATGCTCGATTGGTTGCTCAAAGCATCGCTGAACAGCTTGAAAAGCGTGTAAGCTACAAGCGTCTTATGAAAAAAGCAGGCTTTGCTGCGATGAAGAGTGGCGCTAAAGGTATTAAGATTTGTGTTGCCGGTCGTATTGGTGGCGCAGAAATTGCACGTATTGAGTGGTTGAGACTTGGTTCAACGCCTCTTCATACATTGCGAGCACATATTGATTTTGCGCTTGCTGAAGCATTGACAACCTATGGCTTGATTGGTGTCAAGGTATGGATTTGCAAGGGTGAATACCCTCCTAGAACAACATTGCTGAGAGGTTAATGTCATGCTGATGCCAAAAAAGACGAAATTTAGAAAAGCACAGCGAGGACGCTTAACGGGTCAAACCAAAGGGGCAAAAACGGTAGCGTTTGGCGACTTTGGCCTTATGGCCGTTGAGTCTTCATGGATTTCAGCTCGCCAAATTGAGTCGCTTCGTGTTGCTATTAACAG